>NZ_JBFODQ010000078.1:0-67169 GCF_040908355.1 Aeromonas sp. R2-2
CGTCATCCCAACTTGCTCAAGGCGGGGCCAGAGCAGGTCACGCCGGTGGCCCCGGAGCAGGTCTGGGTCGCAGATATCACCTATCTGCCAGCCAGCAGCGGGCCGCTGTACCTGAGCCTGGTGACAGATGCGTACTCACGCAAGATAGTGGGCCATCACGTGCACGAAGGAATGCATGCCGAGTCGGTGGCGATGGCGTTCAAGAAAGCACTGAAGCAACGACGTGGCAGCGGGGAGCTAATCCATCACTCGGACCGCGGCGTGCAGTATTGCTCGGGGCTGTATCAGTAATTACATGAGCGGTACGGGGTGAAATGCTCGATGACGGATGGGTATGACTGTTACCAGAATGCGTTGGCGGAGCGGGTGAACGGGATTTTGAAAGGGGAGTTATTGTTGCAAAGCCCGCAGGATTTGACGCAAGCGCGGGAAAGGGTGCGTGAAGCGGTGGATATTTACAACGAGGAGCGGCCGCATCATGCGTTGAAATACAGAACCCCCGATGTGGTACATAGGGGGTTCTGAGTAGAGAAATGCTAGTTGAAAATGTGTAAACCTATTTCAGGACTAGACACGTTTGCGTCAAGGGTGGGAGCAGACCGGGCAGTCGGGACGCTTGGGTAGCTTCATCTCGCGGAAGGTGCCGCTCAGGCCGTCGATCATCAGCAGGCGGCCGCTGTAGCTTTTGCCCATGCTGGCCAGGATCTTGATGGCTTCAAGTGCCTGCAGGCTGCCCACCAATCCCACCACGGGGGCGAGTACACCGGCTTCGACGCAGGTGAGTGCCTGCTCGCCAAACAGGGCGCTGAGGCAGGCGTAGCAGGGTTCATCTTCCTGCCAGGTGAAGCTGCAGAGCTGACCCTCCAGCCGGATGGCTGCGCCACTGACCAGCGGTATTCTGTGCTGGCGCGCCTTTTGGTTGAGCAGGTTGCGAATGGCCAGATTGTCGGTGCAATCGAGCACCAGCTGATGCCGGGGCAGCAAGGCATCGAGCAGCGCCTCATCGGCCACGGCAGCGTGGGTCTCGACGTTGAGCCAGGGATTGAGGGCACGCAGCGATTGCGCTGCTGAGTCCACCTTGTAGTGACCGATGCGCTCATCGTTGTGCAGCACCTGACGCTGCAGGTTGGAGAGCTCCACCTTGTCGAAATCGACCAGGGTGAGCTGGCCAACCCCGGCCACCGCCAGATACTGGCTGGCGGCGCAACCAAGGCCACCGGCGCCGATCACCAGCACACGGGCCTGCTTGAGCGCCTCCTGTCCCTCGAAGTCGAAGGATTTGAGGATGATCTGGCGGTTGTAGCGCAGCAGTTCGGCGTCGCTCAGGATCTCGCTCACAGCAGCAATCCCCCGAATGGCTCCACGGTCACCGTCTCGCCCACGGCGACGCGGCCCCGTTCCCGTTCAAGAACTATGTAGCAGTTGGCTTGCGACAGGGAGCTGAACACGGCGGAGTCCTGCGAGCCAGTGCTGCGCACCTCGAGGCCGTTTGGCCCCTGACTCAGGATGCCGCGCTGGAAGTCGAGTCGGCCTGGGCTCTTTTTGAGTGGCTCGGCCGCAATGGCTTGCAGCTGGAGCGGGCGCTCGAAGTGCTGGCCCGCCAGCTTGGCCAGCGCCGGTTGCACCAGCTGATCGAAGGTGACCATGGCGGAGACGGGGTTGCCCGGCAGGCCGAAGAACCAGGCGCGGGGCAGACGGCCGAAGGCAAACGGCTTGCCCGGCTTGATGGCCAGCTTCCAGAAGCCGATCTCGCCGAGCTCGTCCAGCAGCTGTTTGGTGAAATCGGCTTCCCCTACCGAAACGCCGCCGGTGGTGATGAGCACATCGGCCTCTTCGTCGGCGCGGATAAAGGCTGCGCGTAGCTGGGCCGGGTCGTCGGGGATGATGCCAAGGTCGAGGCAGTCGCAGCCCATACGTGCCAGCATGGCCCGTACGCCGTAACGGTTGGAGTCATAGATATCGCCGTGGGCGAGCGGGGTACCGACCGGTTTGAGCTCATCGCCGGTGCTGAAGATGGCCACTTTCAGCGGTCGGCGTACCGCGACGGTAGCCACGCCGAGGGAGGCCAGCAGTGGCATTTCGCGCGGGGTGAGGCGAGTACCGGCTGGCAGCACGCAGGCGCCCTTGCCGATATCGCTGCCGGCGCGGCGGATATTCTGGCCCGGTTCGGGTTGCATCAGAAAAGTGATCCGATCGCCATCGGCCTGCGTTTCTTCCTGCATCACCACCGCATCTGTGCCTGGGGGGACCGGAGCGCCGGTCATGATCCGCACGCAGTGGCCAGCGGGCCATTCTCCCTGATAGGGCTGACCGGCAAAGGCCTTGCCCGCCATGATGAGCGGGGTACCGCTGGCGAGATCTGCAAGGCGTACGGCATAACCGTCCATGGCAGAGTTGTCGAAGGGGGGCACGGCGAGTGGGGAGGCGATATCACAGGCCAGTACCCGGCCAAGGGCCTCTGGCAGGGGCAACTGCTCGCTGTCGCAGCAGCAGGCGAGTTGTTCCAGCATCCCTTGCAGGGCATCGCTTAAGGGGAGTAGTCCGCTGGTATCAAATCCCATCGTCATGACCTCTTTCTATGATTGAAGGCGGGATTATCACAAAAATCCCCGGGGATGGGCAGGTTATCTCAAGGGAATCTCGGGGTAATCGGCGCAAAAACGGGGGTAGATGGCCATAAAGTATGAGGTGACGCACAAGTTGACTTGAATCTTGGCGGCAATGGCCGTTTACTATGCCGCCATAACAGATGGCCGTCACAACCTGTGTGGCTACCATTACAGCGATACCGTCGGCCCTGTACGCCGCAATAACATAAGGGGTTGCTCCTTGAGCGGCCCTCACAGTCCCTGAGCGTGGGAGAGAAGATAATGACAACCTTAAGTCCGGAAGCCTTGCTGGTCAGGGCTGCCCTCGAAGCCCAGGGACTGGAAACCCCCCTGGTCATCAACGAGCTGAACAGCCAGCAGAAGCGGGAGAAGATCGAAGGCCATATGCGCTCCATCATGGAGACGCTGGGGCTGGATCTGGCCGATGACAGTCTGGCCGAGACGCCGCATCGCATCGCCAAGATGTACGTCAACGAGATCTTCTCCGGCCTCGACTATTCCACCTTCCCCAAGGTGACGGTGATCGAGAACAAGATGCAGGTGGACGAGATGATCATGGTGCGGGACATCAGCCTCACCAGCACCTGCGAACACCACTTCGTCACCATCGACGGCATGGCCCATGTGGCCTATATCCCTCGTGGCAAGGTAATTGGCCTGTCGAAGATCAACCGCATCGTGCAGTTCTTCGCCCGCCGTCCCCAGGTGCAGGAGCGGCTGACCCAGCAGATCCTGCTGGCGTTGCAGACCCTGCTCGGTACCAAGGATGTGGCCATCAGCATCAAGGCGACCCACTACTGCGTCAAGGCGCGCGGCGTGATGGACTCCACCTCCTATACCACCACAACCTCCCTCGGCGGGGTGTTCAAGACCCAGCCCGATACCCGGGCCGAATTTCTGGGCGGCCTGCGCGGATAAGATGGCGGTTGTTTTGTAACCGCCACGCTGAATAAACGAGACGCCAGCAGCCATTGCTGGCGTTTTTCATTGGTTCCGGATGAGAGTGGCGGCCTGCAACGGCTTGGTCCGTGCGGCTTGCACTATGCAAACGTTATGTATTTTTTCGATTTATTCATCTGAGCGGTATATTTAATCGAGCACGATAAATCCCTCGTTTTCACCTTACAAAAAGTAACCGGACAGACTCTTTCCGAACCATCACAATCCGGTTACTCTAGCGCCCCCTCACGGCTCTCGCTGCCGCTCATGGAATTCAGAGATATTCATCAAGGTTGGATGGTGCGCCACTGAACAGGTGGCCAGATAGTTCATGCCAGGAGGGCGTGAACCGGACGAGAGTGACTAGTTTAACGACCACCAGGATATCTCATGAATACCAGTACCATGACCATAGGTAAAAAGCTTTCGGCCGGCTTCGCTGTGCTCGGTTTGATGGTCGCCTTTATCGGCGGTTTTTCTCTTGTTCAGTTTGGCAATATGAACGCTGATGCCATCCGTTTTACCGACAGCATCCTGCCTGCGGTCAACCGTGCCAACCAGCTTGGTGATGCTATCCGTGAATTGCGCCGCAATGAACTCGCTTTCTTTTTGGTTGCAGACGAGCCGGCAAAACGGGCCGAATATCGCGTCATCATAGATGGTCAATTTAGCAAGGTTGTGCAGCAGCTTGATGGCTATGACAAAATTATCTGGCCGGAGGACGTCGTTGAGCGGCGTACGTTTGATAGCCTCAGGGGGAATTGGAGTCGCTATACAGTGCTGTTTCAGCGTGTCAGAGCATTGCAGGACAGTAACCAGATGGAAGCGGCCAGACAGGTATTCCTGAGCGAAGGGGTGCCACTTTACGGCTCTCTTACCAAGCTGGCTGATGAGCTTAACCAGATTAATCACGGTTACGCATCCGATTCACGAGGGGATATTGTCGCCTCTTACCAATCCGCCAACCTGAGCGTCACCATCGCACTGGTGCTCGGTCTGCTTCTTGTGGTGGTGCTCTCCGTGGTACTGACCCGCCAAATTCGCGACCCGCTGATCATGCTGGCCCGTCAGGCCCAGCGTATTGCCAATGGCGATCTGGGTCAGGGCGAACTGCAGCAGTGGATCCGTGACAGCCGCTTCAACCGCGATGAACTGGGTCAGCTGGGCTCCGCCATCAACCGGATGCAGGGCTCCCTCTCCGATCTGGTGAGCGAGATCGCCGGCTCCGTGAGCCAACTCAGCAGCGCAGTGGAGGAGGTGAGCGCCATCTCCAGCCAGTCTGCCAGCGGCATGGCCATCCAGCAGAACGAAGTCTCCCAGGTGGCGACCGCCATGAACGAGATGCAGTCCACCGTCAACGAAGTGGCCCGCAACACCACGGATGCCATGAGCGCCGCCAAGGATGCCTCCCGCACCTCTGCTGCTGGCAGCGAAGTGGTACGCAGCTCGATTGCCAGCATCGAAGAGGTGTCGGTCAAGATTGAACAGGCAGGCACAGTGGTGCAGCAGCTGGAGGCCGACAGCGCCAACATCAGCGTGGTGCTGGATGTGATCCGCGATATCGCCGGCCAGACCAACCTGCTGGCCCTTAACGCAGCCATCGAAGCGGCCCGTGCCGGTGAGCAGGGTCGTGGTTTTGCGGTCGTTGCGGATGAAGTGCGTTCATTGGCCCAGCGTACCCAGGACTCCACCGCCGAGATCAGCAAGATGATCGAGCTCTTGCAGAGCCGCGCCGCCGAGGCGGGCAACGCCATGCAGCTGAGTCGTCACCAGATGCAGGAGAGCGTCGGTCTGGCGCGGGATGCCGGTACCAGTATCGAGACCATCAACGGTGCCGTGGTGCGCATCACCGACATGAACACCCTGATCGCCACCGCCACCGAAGAGCAGAACGCGGTGACCGAAGAGCTCAATCGCAGCATCGTCAACATTCACAATGCCGCTGACGAGAATGCCCAGGGCGCTCATCAGATCGCCCAGGCTTGCGTCGAGCTGAGCAAGCTGGCCAACACCCTGCACCATATGACCCAGCGCTTCACCCTCTAAGGGGTGATGCATGGATAACAGAAGGCCCCGCCAATTGGCGGGGCCTTGTTGTTTCTGGCGTTGTGGAAGGGCTCAGCTCAGGCCGACTATCTCGCCGTTCTCATCGATATCGATATGGCTATAGGCAGGCAGACTGCCCAGCCCCGGCATGGTCATGATGGGGCCCGCCAGCGCATAGACGAACCCGGCACCGGCGCAGAGCTTCACCTCGTCGATGGGCACCTCGAAATCGGTCGGTACTCCCTTGAGGGCGGGGTCATGGCTGATGGAGAGCGGCGTCTTGGCCACGCAGATGGGCAAGTGATCCCACCCTTCGGCGGAGAGCTGGGCCAGCTGCTGGCGCGCTCTGTCGGAGAGCTGCACTCCGCGGCCGCCGTAGCCGCACTCCACCAGGGTCGCCAGTTTGGCGTCGAGGCTCGCCTCGTCGGGGTAGAGCAGTTTCACCTTACCGGGTTGCTCGCAGGCGGTGACCACGGCGCGGGCCAGCTCGCTGGCACCGGCACCACCCTGGGTGAAGGCGTTGGAGATGGCTGCGCCACAGGCGCCGGCTTGCTGCGCTTCATGGGCCAGCAGCGCCAGTTCGGCCTCGCTGTCGGTGGGGAAGCGGTTGATGGCGACCACCACCGGCACCCCGTAGCGGCGGGCGTTCCTGATATGCCAGGCGAGGTTGGCGCAGCCCTGCTTGAGGGTCGGCAGATCTTCCCCTTGCAAGCTGGCTGGCAGCGGCTGGCCCGGACGGATATCGAGCAGGCCGCTGTTGGCCTTGAGACCGCGCACCGTGGCCACCAGCACCACGCAGGCGGGGGTAATACCGGATTGGCGGCTCTTGATGTTGAAGAATTTCTCCAGCCCCATGTCGGAGCCAAAACCTGCCTCGGTCACCACATAGTCGGTCAGGCCAAGGGCGATGCGATCGGCGATCACCGAGGAGTTGCCGTGGGCGATGTTGGCAAAGGGGCCGGCGTGTACCAGCACCGGTGTCTGTTCGGTGGTCTGCATCAGGGTCGGTTGCAGCGCATCTTTGAGCAGCACCGTCATGGCGCCCGCTACTTCCAGCTGTTCGGCGGTGACGGGCTTGCCGTGAATATCGCGGGCCAGCTGGATGCGGCCGATGCGATCGCGCAGATCCTTGAGATCGCTTGCCAGCGCCAGAATGGCCATCAGTTCGGAGGCGGCGGTGATGACGAAGCGATCGCTGCGCTCCACACCATCGGCAGCGCCCCCCTGTCCAATCGTGAGGTGGCGCAGTGCGCGGTCATTCATGTCGAGGGTGCGTGGCCAGAGGATGTTATCGGCATCGATATCGAGCCGCGGCAGGCCGGTTTTGGCGGTGAACTGGTCGCCGAGTTTGCGCTCATGGAACAGGCGGGCATCGAGGGCAGCTGCCGCCAGATTATGGGCTGCAGTGAGGGCGTGAAAATCGCCGGTAAGGTGGAGGTTCATCTCCTCCATCGGCACCACCTGGGCATGACCGCCGCCGGCTGCCCCCCCCTTGACCCCGAATACCGGGCCGAGGCTCGGCTGGCGGATAGTGGCGATGCTGGGCTGGCCGATATGGTTGAGCCCCATGGAGAGGCCAAGGGTGGTCACCGTTTTCCCTTCACCGAGCGGGGTCGGGGTGGTGGCGCTCACCAGTACCAGCTTGCCGCTCTGTGTGGGCTGAGATTTGAGCAGGTCGAGGCTGAGCTTGCCTTTGTAGTGGCCATGAGGGCTGAGCAGGTGCTGGGGGATGGCGAGGCGTTCGGCCAGCGCGTGAATGGAGAGACGGGGGGACTGGCGGGAGATCTCGATATCGCTTAGCATCAGCACCTCGTTGGCATATCGGGGTAAAATATGCGGCGCAGTCTAGTGGAATATAACGGGTAATCCAATGACGAAAACGATTTTATTTGGTGAGGGTGAGGTTCGTCAGAATCCTGTTCGGCTGGATCTCAACGCACTCTATCATCCTCCCAAGCAGCCGATGACGGCGCTGGGGATTGTCAGCGCGCTGGTGCCGTTGTTCGGTTTCGGATGGCTGGCGATGACCCAGGACCCCGAAACCCAGCTGCGCCACGAGATCCGCAAACGGGTCAACAAGCACAAGACCGACGAGGCAAACCTCATTTTGATCCTGCAGCTGGCCGCCATGTTTGACTGCCCCGAGATTGAAGTGGCGCTCCCCTATGCCCTCAGTGAGCAGCAGTTGTCGGTGATACGCACCCGTTTGCCACGCTGGCAGTTAAGCCTCGAGCAGGAGCGTCTGCTGGCGAAGCTGGTTCCGGCCGCGGCCCCTGGCCAGCGCTAGGTTGCAAGCCGGGCCAGCAGGCCGGACATTCAGGCCGTACTCTCTGCTCTGGCAATCATCACGGCTTATCCCACTGTTGCGGGGCGAGATAGCGCTCCTGCACGAACTCGATAAAGCAGCGCACCTTGGCCGAGACGAAGCGGCGGTGCGGATAGACCGCATAAAGTCCCACATCTCCCTTGTCCCACTCTGGCAGCAGGCTGACCAGCTGCCCTGACCGCAGGGCCTCCCCCACGATAAAGGTGGGCTGCAATATGATGCCCTGATCATCACAAGCGGCGCGGGTCAGCGCCACCCCGTTGTTGGCCCGCAGCGGCCCCTGTGGCCGGATGCTCTGCTGCTCGCTTCCCCGTTTGAAGTGCCACTCCGGCTGGGTCAGGGTGTAGATCAGGCAGTCGTGCTGCTTGAGATCCTCGGGTTTTCCCGGTCTGCCCTTGCGTGCCAGATAGGCGGGGCTGGCGCAGAGTTCGACCCGAATGGTGGCCAGTTGGCGCGCCACCAGCGAGGAGTCGCTGAGGTGGCCGATCCGCAGCGCCAGATCGAACCCCTCTTCCACCAGCGCTACCCGCCGGTCGCTGTACTCGATATCGAGCTTGAGATCGGGAAAGCGCTGGCGAAACAGCGGCAGGGCGGGGGAGAGGTGCAGATAGCCAAAATCCATCGGCACCGAGAGCTTGAGGGTGCCGTTCGGCTGCTGGTTGTGGTGGGTCAGCTGGCTGTGGGTCTCTTCCAGCTCCGCCAGCAGGGCGAGGGAGCGCTGGTAGTAGAACTGGCCCGCTTCGGTGGGATTGACCTGACGGGTGGTGCGCGACAGCAGCCGGGTGGCGAGGGACTCCTCCAGCTGTTGCATCAGTTTGGAGGCCATGGCGACCGAGATGCCGAGCTGGTTGGCGGCCCTGGTAAAGCTTTGGCACTCCACCACCTTGATAAAGGTGCGCATGGCGGCGATCTGGTCCATTTTCCATCCTCAGTAAATAATGAATTTAATAAATCACTGATTATTCATCTTCAGAACGAGGTTAGCATTTTAACCACTGATGTGAACCCCAAGATGAAGGAACGAACGGATGAAAATGACCAAGGCTCTGCTGGCCTCCTGCCTGTTTATGGCTACCCCTCTGATGGCGGCGGATTACGATGTGGATGCGGCGCACACCACGGTGCAGTTCAAGGTGGGTCACCTGGGCTTCTCCGAGCTGGTGGGTCGCTTCAACACCTTCAGCGGCACCTTCAGCATGGATGACGCCAACCCGGCGGCCGCCAAGGCGAGCTTTGAAGTGGATGCCGCCAGCGTCGACTCCAATCACGAGGCCCGCGACAAGCACCTGCGCAGTCCGGACTTCCTCGATGTGAAGCAGTATCCCAAGATGACCTTCGTCAGCTCCGCTTACGAGGGCACCAAGGATAAAGGCGTACTGAAAGGGACCCTGACCTTGCACGGTGTCTCCAAGGAAGTGGCCTTCGAGCTGGTCAAGATCGGCGAGGGCAAGGATCCCTGGGGCGGCTACCGCAGCGGCTTCAACGCCTCCACCACCATCAAACGCAGTGACTTTGGCGTGAGCTACATGCTGCCCGGCATTCCGGACGACATGAACATCAACCTGTTTGTCGAAGGCGTGCGCAAGTAATGGGCGCGGAACTTCTGCTGCAAACCCTGGCGGCTCCTCTGGGAGCCGCTTTGCTATCGTGGTGCTGGCCGCGACTGGGGTATCTGTGGGGCGCGCTGGCGCTCTGGCTGGTGGGATCCTGGCTCGGCGGCCTTTATGGCATGCCGGAAAAGGCGTGGCAGTGGCTGCCGCTAACCCTGCTGGTCCCCGCCATCGCGGCTCAGGTGAACGATCAGCGCGGCTCGCTGCTGCTCTTTGCCGTGTTCAGTGCGCTGGTGTGGTGGCAGGGATTGGCCTCGGTACTGGCGAGCGAACCCGGGATCTGGCTGGCGCTACTGCCCGCCATCCTCTGGTTTGGCTGGAGCACCTTGCGCGGTGACAGCCGCGAGGGGCTCGGGTTTGCCCTCGGCTTTATCTGGCTGGCGCTGGTGATTGGCATCGATGGCAGCCTGCTGATTGCCCAGCTGGCCGGTGCGCTGGCCGCTTTCGCCGGTTTTCGCGCCCTGCTTGCCACCTTTGTTGGCATCAAGGTAGCCCCAGCCGGTCTGGCGCTGGCCCTCGCCTTCGTCCAGATGCTGGCCTGGCAATATGTGGAGGTGCCGCTGGTGGTGTTGCTGCCGGTCTGGTTGCTGCCGCTGCTGGAGTGGGCATTGCGTGACAAACCGTTGCCAGTGCGTTGGGGTGGGCTGATATTGCTCGCCGCGGCGGGAACCGGGCTCAGCCTGTGGTGGGTGTGGCCTGCTGCTTCTTTGTACTGATTTTTGCATGAAAAACAGGCAATTACAGTCATTTTTGCATACCCGCTCATACTCTTGGCAGATAATGATTGAGCCACCTATGTGTTTCAGATAAAAAGGTTTTTCATTTTATTTGGACACACACAGAACCCGGCCGCGCCGGGTTCTGTTTGCCTGCTTTGCGGCACATAAGGAGGCCACAGTTGCGCAGTCAAGGATCTGAGCATCTGTTTTTTCGCCATTTCACCGGACAGGGACGTATCGATGGTCTCTGCATTTTGCTGGTCACTCACCTGCTTCCCGATCGCCCCCGTTTTATCGAAGCGCTTTCCCGGATTGGGCGGATTGGTGCCATTTTACCCAAACCGAAATCGGTACACGGCCCGACCCTGGAGTGGGTATCCCAGCACTATCCGGTGCTGCCCCTCAACCGGCGCTGGACCAATGATCCCGACAGTATCATCCAGCAGATTGCACCGCTGGTGGCCCCCCACGAGCGGTTGTTGATCCTCGATATAGGCGGTTACTTTGCCAAAACCCAGGTGATCTTGAGTGAATACTTCGGCCCCCGTTTCCTCGGGGTGGTGGAGATGACCGAGAACGGCCATCAACGCTATGAGCAGGAGGTGCTGGCGACCCCGGTGGTGTCGGTGGCACGCAGCCCCCTCAAGCAGGCCGAGGATATCCAGATTGGTTTGAGCGTGGTCTACTCCGCGGAGTCGCTAGCGCGCAACCTCAACCGTACCTTCAACGTCTGCGAAGCCGTGCTGTTTGGCTATGGCAAGGTGGGGCGCAGCATCGCCCGCGACCTGCGCTGTCGCAACCTCCATCTCGGGCTGGTGGAGACCGATGTGCTGCGACAGGTCGAAGCGCTCTCTCACGGTTTTCGCCTGATCACCAAGGCCGAGGCGTTGAGCCGTGCCGAGCTGGTGATCTGCTCTACCGGCAACGGCTCGCTGGACTTGGCGGATCTGCAGGCGCTGCGCCCCGGCACCATGGTGGCTTCGGTCACCTCGGCTGACGACGAGTTCGCCTTCTCGCTGGCCCAGTTGCCGTGGCCGAGCGAAGAGGTGTGCCCCCATGTGCTGGCCCTCAACCGGCCGGATGGTACCCAGATCTACCTGCTCAACCGGGGCGAGGCGGTCAACTTCGTCCATGGCGCCGTGATTGGTGAATATGTCTATCTGGTGCTGGCGGAGATCATGGAAGGGATCCGGATGCTGGCGGCAGGCCCTCTTGCACCCGGCCTGTTCGAGCTGCCAGAATCGGCGATGCGTACCATTGCCCGCCATTGGCTGGCCGATTTTCATGGGGTTGATCAGCACTGATTTGACCAAACCGGGATCGGCCATTGGGCGGCAGTACGCCACTTCCCGCCATTGTCGCTTTTTTATGGAGTCACTCATGACCGAGTCTGAAACCCTGATCAGCAAACCCCGCATCGAAATCCGCTACTGCACCCTCTGTCGCTGGATGCTGCGCGCCGCCTGGCTGGCGCAGGAGCTGCTATCCACCTTCGACAGCGATCTGGGGGAGGTTGCGCTGGTGCCGGCCAGCAAGGGGGAGTTCCGCATTCTGGTGAGCGGGGTGCAGGTGTGGGATCGGGTGGTCGATGACGGCTTCCCCGAGGCCAAGGAGATCAAGCAGCGGGTGCGTGATGTCATTGCCCCTGAGCGGGATCTTGGCCACTCGGATCGCAAGGCGGCCGAGTAACGCCAGATGGGCCGAGCGCCTCGAAAAGGTACTGAGCATGAGAGCGAAAGGAGAGGGAGGCGATGGCCTCTCTCTCCTTTTTTGCCTTTGGCTGTTTGCCTGGCTCCAGCAGGGTTATAAGCGCGGCTCGGCCAGATGGCTGCCAATATAGCGGGCACGCTTGTGGGACTTGATGCGGCTCACATCGACCCACACCAGCCCGTCGATGCAGTGGTTGAAGTCGGGGTCGATGCCAAAATCCATAAACTGGACGCCGCCCTGCTCGCACAGCTCGGAATACTGCTTGTAGAGGGTAGGGATGGCGCAGCCCAAATTGTCGAGGCGGGCCTTGAGAGCTTTGAGATCGGCGCCGTAATCCACCCCTTCGAACAGCGGCTGCGTCTCGGGGTAGGGACGGCGGGAGGGTGCCAGCGCCAGCTCGGGGGCAAAGTGCTGGCGGTAGAAGCTCACCAGCAGATCCTTGGCCGCCGGCGGCAGGCTGCCGGAGAGCGACACCGGGCCAAACAGGTAGCGGTAGCGGGGATAGCGGGCCAGATAGGCACCGATGCCGAACCAGAGATAATCGAGCCCCCGCTTGCCCCAGTAGGCGGGCTGGATAAAGCTGCGGCCAAGTTCGATGGCCTGTTCCAGCCGGGGCAGCAGCTTATCCTCAAAGCCGAACAGGGTGTGGCTGTAGAGGCCATCCTTCCCCTTGCTGGCCAGCAGCTCCGCCACCGGGGCAAAGCGGTAGGCGCCGATAATGTCGAGTCGGGCCGGATCCCAGAGGATCAGGTGGTGATAGTCGTTGTCAAAGCCATCGAGATCCCGCCGCTTGCCAGACCCTTCCCCCACAGCGCGAAAGGCGATCTCCCGCAGTCGCCCCAGCTCGCGCAGGATCACCGAGTGACTCAATTCGTGGCGGCGGTAGAGGTAGATCCCCTGACCATCCGGGGTGGTGCCGAGCTGCTCGCAGCTTTCGATGGCCTGTTTGAGTTGGCGGCGATCCTCCGGCAGGGCGATGGGGGCCTCGGTCTGCAGCCGTCCCGCCTTGCCACGGCCAATCCGGTAGAGGTGGTTGCGCACCAGCCGCGCCGCCGTCTTGGCGGGCAGCTCATGAAAACTGCCGAGTGGAATGCGCGCTCCTATGGTCACCGGCAGGGTCTGCCCCTGCTGGCGAAACAGCTGACGCACCAGCAACAGGGCGGAGGCGGGCTTGTTGAGCCAGGAGGCGAGATAGAACCAGAGGCTGTTGCGCCCCCCCAGATGGATGGGTACCAGCGGGGTGCGGGTGCGCTGGGCCAGCTTGATAAAGCCTGCCTGCCAGGGGCCATCTTTCACCCCCTTGAGGCCAAGCCGCGAGACTTCACCTGCGGGGAAGATCACCAGCGCCCCTTCATGGGCGAGGTGTTCGTTCATGGCGAGGATGGCCTGTCGATCGGTCTTGCCCTCCATATTGTCCACCGGCAATAGCAAAGGGCGCAGCGGCGCGAGCTGGGCCAGCAGCTGGTTGGCGACGATCTTCACATCGGGGCGGATGCGACCGAGCAGTTGCAGCAGCGCCAGTCCGTCCAGCGAGCCGATGGGGTGGTTGGCGACAAGAATGACCCGGCCGCTGGCGGGAATATGCTCCAGCTGCGCCTCGCTGACCCGATAGTCGAAATCGAGCTGGGTCAGCGCCTGCTCGACAAAGTCGAGGCCGCGCAGGTGCGGGTAGCGGGTGGCAAAGTCGGCAAAGGCACGTTCGTTGAGCAGCCAGCCCAACAGCCGCTTTAACAGCGGGGTGAGCAGGGGGTAGCCAAGCAGGCGGGGGAAGTGCTGGGTCAGCAGGGTATCGATAGTGAACATCTGGGGGGCTCCGACGATCCGTTGCTCCCAGCATGATGTGACACTGTTCCCGCGACATGTCAGCGGGATGACAGTTTGATGGCAGCGGCAGCCAGTAGCTCCTGAGAGACTCTCCCCGGTTTCCCTTTCCTGATGGGTGATGGCCAGATAGCAAGGGGGGAGCCGGTTAACCGGCTCCCCCCTTGATGGTCGTGGTAATGACAGCTACCGATTAACCGCGCCAGGCTGCAGTGAGGCGCACCAGCTCCACCAGGGTGGCGACTGATTTCTCCATGGATTGCAGCGGGATGAACTCGTGCTTGCCGTGGAAGTTGTGGCCACCGGTGAAGAGATTGGGGCAGGGCAGGCCCATAAAGGAGAGGCGGGCACCATCGGTACCGCCGCGAATGGGCTTGATTTTCGGCACCACGTCGGCGGCCTCCATGGCGGCCTTGGCCAGCTCGACGATATGCATGTGCGGCTCAATCTGGCTGCGCATGTTGCGATAGCTGTCGGTCAGGGTCAGCTCGATGCGGGCCTTCGGATACTCGGCCTGCAGGGCGGCCGCCCGGCTCTGCATCTCGGCCTTGCGCGCGGCGAAGTGCTCGTCGTCGAAGTCACGGATGATGTAGTGGAGGGTGCTCTCCTCCACTGTGCCGCTCATCTGGGCCAGATGGAAGAAGCCCTCATACCCTTCGGTGCACTCCGGGGTCTGCTCGGCAGGCATGGCGGCGTGGAAGCGGGCGGCCAGGGTCTGGCTGTTGATCATGCTGCCCTTAGCGGTGCCGGGGTGGACGTTATTGCCGATAAAACGCACCGTAGCGCTGGCGGCGTTGAAATTTTCATACTCCAGCTCGCCCAGCTCACCACCATCGACGGTGTAGGCCCACTTGGCGGGGAATCGGTCGAGCGGGAACAGGTTGGCGCCGCGGCCAATCTCTTCATCCGGAGTAAAGCCGACCCAAATATCGCCGCGGGGGATCTCGGGGTGGGTCTGCAGGTGGTCGATGGTGGTGAGGATCTCGGCGATGCCCGCCTTGTCGTCGGCACCAAGCAAGGTAGTGCCGTCGGTGGTGATGAGATCCTGACCCAGGTAGTTTTTCAGGAAGCGGTAGTCACGAATGGCGAGCACCTCGTCACCCTTGCCAAGGCAGATGTCGCCGCCCTGATAGTTTTCGATGATTTGCGGTACTACGTGCTCCGCCTCGTAGTCGGCGGTGTCCATGTGGGCAATCAGGCCGATAGCGGGGGCGTCCGGCTGGTTGCCCGGCAGGCAGCCGGTGAGGTAGCCGTGTTCATCCAGGGTGACCCGGGTTAGCCCCAGCGCCTTCATCTCTTCTTGCAGGGCACGGGCAAAGATCAGCTGGCCTTCGCTGCTGGGGCAGGCTGGATTGGTCTCATCGGAGCGGGTATGAAAAGTTACGTAACGCAGAAAACGCTCAAGCAGGGTATCCATTAGTCAGCCTCTAACCGATTGTGAGCGGTCATTGTGGCCAATCCGTGCGGGGTACTCATTGCGTCAGCGCAGGTTTTTCCCATTTTTTGACGCAAGGGAAGAGCGGCGAATGTGCGGCGCGCGGGGCAACGTCCGGGAGGGAGATCGCATAAATGTGGCATTTATTGCGATATTTAGGCGCTGGCGGTGGCAGCCAAATTCCCCTCAGCGACCGCACAGCAAGGCGTCAGCCCAATCATGGCGTTTTCACACACTTTTCAAGGGGAAACCGGGCTGTCGCATAACCTGCGCCATCCCAGAGCCCGCCTGCCCGCCAGCAAGATTTGATCGACTTATTAAAAGGGGATTTTGAACACTATTTTTTATTGTCACTGCCCGCGGTAAGTGTGTACACTCCGCGCCGATCCAAGGGCAACCCTGAAGCAGGCAGAGCCGCCAGAAACCCGACCGATCATACGCCTATAGGGCGAGGCACGCAGAAACGACAGACACTGCTGGGGAATGGTTTCTTTAATACCGGTTAGGCTCCGGTATCAGGGAGAACAACAGACTCTCATCCTTCATTTGACCGAGTGGGCCACCGGCTCATCATCTTCCCTTGTCATGGGCGGTCACTGACGGTGAGGTGGGCTGTGGTTGTTGTCGTCTATCAACACGCATGCGTGCTGGCGCCTTCGCTTCTCTTCCTTGGAACCCTCTCCTTCTGTCGGGATCGCTGCCGAATGATGAACTGACGGCGTGGCTGATGTCGTCTGTCATCAAAGTACCGCGGCGCTACGGCATAGTGGCACCGCATACCGTTGAGCTTGATGTAAAGCCACCAGCCCCACATCAAGACTCGTTACTTCCCCAAGATCCACCAGGCAGCCTCTGGCTTGCCGCGATGTGCAAAAGGTTGGTTTGGGTGGCTGCGTCTCGTGATGGCAGCGCTCGCCGTACTCTGCACTAGATGGTCTGGATGTGATTGAGGGTAACGAAGGCGACTTTGGGTCGCTCATTTGCGAGGCATAGCCCATGACTAACTGGTCCAGCAAGGACTCCTTGAAGGTCTACAACGTTCCCTACTGGGGTGCGGGTTTTTTCAATATCAATGACGCCGGTCATGTGACCGTCGCCCCCGACAAATCACGCCCTGACGCGCATATCGTGCTCTCTGACGCCATCGAACAGTTGCGTCAGTCCGGGCTGACCACCCCCGTGTTGCTGCGCTTCCCTGACATTCTCAAGAGTCGGGTCGATGCGCTGTTCAACGCCTTTGGTCAGGCCATCGAAAAGTCTGGCTATGAAGGGGACTACCTCTGCGTTTATCCGATCAAGGTAAACCAGCAGCGTCGTGTCATCGAGACCATCAGCCAGTCCTACAGCGACAAGCCCCGGCTTGGCCTGGAAGCTGGTTCCAAACCGGAACTGCTGGCCGTGCTGTCCCATCACCATGAGCAAGGCTCGGTGATCGTCTGCAACGGTTACAAAGACCGCGAATATATCCGCCACGCCCTCTTGGGCAACCTGATGGGCCACAAGGTCTACATCGTGGTGGAGAAGCCCTCCGAACTGGAAATGGTGCTGGACGAGTCAGCTCGTCTCAACATCAAGCCCAACATCGGGGTGCGTGCCAAGCTCGCTTCCACCGGCTCCGGCATGTGGGAATCGAGCGGTGGCTCCATGTCCAAATTTGGTCTCTCCGCCTCCCAGATCCTGGCGCTGATCGAGCGTCTGCGCGGGCTGGGCAAGCTGGATTGCCTGCAACTGCTGCACTTCCATCTGGGCTCCCAGATCGCCAATATCCGCGACATTCAGGGCGGCATCCGCGAGTGCGGCCGTTTCTACGCTGAACTGCGTCGCCTCGGTGCCAACAT
The DNA here is from genome assembly GCF_040908355.1 of Aeromonas sp. R2-2. Taxonomy (NCBI): domain Bacteria; kingdom Pseudomonadati; phylum Pseudomonadota; class Gammaproteobacteria; order Aeromonadales; family Aeromonadaceae; genus Aeromonas; species Aeromonas sp. R2-2. The sequence goes on from NZ_JBFODQ010000078.1 coordinate 17,054, forward strand.
CGAAGTCGTGGACGTCGGTGGCGGCCTGGGTGTGGACTACGAGGGAACCCGTTCCCAGAGCCACTGCTCCGCCAACTACAGCCTCTCCGAGTACGCCAACAACGTGGTATGGGGCATCGGCGATGTCTGCCGCGAGTTCGATCTGCCGCACCCGACCATCATCAGCGAGTCTGGCCGTGCCCTGACCGCCCACCACGCCGTGCTGGTCACCAATATCATTGGTGCCGAAGGGGTGGAGATGAACGACATCAGCGCGCCGGACGAAGATGCACCGACCATTCTGCAGAACATGTGGAAAGGCTGGCTGGATCTGCGCAGCGAAGATCCCTCCCTGCTGGAGATCTTCCACGACTCGGTGGCAGATCTGGGTGACGTGAATACCCAGTACACCATGGGCCTCTTGAACCTTGAACAGCGTGCCTGGGCCGAGATGCTGCACCAGAACACCTGTCTGGCGCTCAAAGAGATGCTCAACCCGGTCAACCGCAACCACCGTGCGCTGGCTGACGAACTGAGTGAAAAGCTGGCGGACAAGTGCTTTGCCAACTTCTCCCTGTTCCAGTCTCTGCCGGATGCCTGGGGTATCGGTCAGGTATTCCCGGTGATGCCGCTGGCGGGTCTCGATCGTCCGCTTAGCCGTCGCGGTATCCTGATGGATATCACCTGTGACTCCGACGGTCAGGTCGAGCACTATGTCGACGGTCTGGGGGTCGAGAGCACCCTGCCAATGCCGGTCTACGGCGAGAACGAAGAGTGCCACGTCGGCTTCTTCCTGGTCGGTGCCTATCAGGAGATCCTCGGCGATCTGCACAACCTGTTCGGTGACACCCACTGCGCGGAAGTGTGGCTCGATGACGAAGGCAAGATGGACATTCGCAACGTGGTGCGCGGCGACACCGTCGACCAGCTGCTGCGTTACGTCAACATCGACCCGTCCGTGATCCGCGAAAACTACCAGCGGATCGCCGCTCACCCGGCGCTGGACGATGCCACTCGCAAAGCCCTGCTCGACGAGCTGGAGCTGGGCCTGCAAGGCTACGCCTATCTGGAAGACGAATAAGCGCCCGCGCTTGACGTTCGCCGTGAAGGCATAAAAAAGGGAGGCATTTGCCTCCCTTTGTCCTATCTGTTTCTCCTGTGGTGGTCAGGTCTGCGAGCTCAGCGCCTTGTGCAGATCCCGCTGCAGCTGCAGATTGTCGTCTCTTTGCAGCTCCACAATACCCAATTGCAGTCCCTGCTCGATGGTGAGCGACCCATTCAACATGGCGTTGATGGCGGCTTCACTCAGCACCATCACCCGGTCTTTTGGGTTTGGGCCGTTGGTGTGCAGCTGGAGCAGTAGGGACTCCTTGCCTCGTACTCTGGACCAGAGTCCTGAGTCGATAAGCAGGATGGAGATCCCGCCGCCTACCCCTGCCTGCTGGAGTCGACTTTTGAGGGTTTGGAGCCATGCCTGGCTACGGGAGAAGCCGGCTTCGCCTGTCAGGGCTGCCAAGGGGGGCAACTGCTCACGGCTTACCGCAGTCGCCGTCGCCATGGCAATATTGACCGTGCCGGGCCAGCTCTGTTCGAACGGATTGGGATAAAGGGCATCATAACCACAGCTCTGTCCTATCCCGGGGATGAGGCAGAGGAGGACCATGCATGCGCGCAAGGTGCGTTGCATCATGGCGTCACTATGTTGAACCAGAAGTTGAACTTGTCGAGCAGGCTGATGAAGTCACTGAACGTCTGCTGATCACCCTCGATCTTGATCTCGCCGTTGGCGATCTTCTGCTCCATGGTGCCCTGACCGAGCTGGATATCATCCAGCGTCTTCTTGCTCAGGGTAATGGTCACATCAGGCTTGGCGGCATAGCGGGTTGTGTGGTTGAGCACCGAGTTCTCCAGACTCAGGGTATGTTTCTCCCCGATGTCGGTGAACGCCATGTTGATGACCATCTTCTTGCCCGCCGCTTTCTCGGGATTAATGCGCACCGAGAGATAGTCAAACAGCATGCTGGGGCTCATGGCCCGGATGGTGTCCGGCGAGGCGGTGACTGTTCCGCCAATATTAGGAACGCCATTGCGCAGCTCATAGGCGCCTTGCAGATAGACGGAGCGCCACGGGCCGGATTCAGCCTGATAGCCCAGCTGCTCCAGTGCATCTGCCAGCAGCAGCTTGCCCTCTGTGTTGTTCGGGTTGGCAAACACCAGATGTTTGAGCACTTCTGCTACCCAGCGATATTCCCCCTTGTCGAACGAGGCCTTGGCTTTTTTCAGTACCTCCTGCTCGCCCCCCATGAACTCGATATATTTGGGGCCGACCATTTCTGGGGGCAGGTTGTCGAGATCGGAGGGGTTGCCGGAGTACCAGCCCATATAGCGCTGATAGATGGCTCGGCTGTTGTGGCGCAGGGTGCCGTAATAACCGCGGTTCGGCCAGAAGTCGTTGAGCTCGGGGGGGAGGGTGATCTGCTCGGAGATCTCCTCGCCGGTATAACCCATGTTCATCAGGCGCACCGACTGGTCGTGGATGTATTTGTAGAGGTCCCGCTGCTTTTTGAAGTAGTCGACGATATTGGCATTGCCCCAGCGTGGCCAGTGGTGGCTCTGGAACTTGACCTCGGCCTGATCTCCCCAGGTTTCGATGGTCTCGTTGAGAAAGCTGGCCCACTTCAGCGCATCGCGCACCTGGGCGCCGCGCAGGGTGAGGATGTTGTGCATGGTGTTGGTGGTGTTTTCGGCCATCCACAATGCTTTGCTGTCCGGGAACCAGGTGTTCATCTCGGCCGGGGCTTCGGTGCCCGGGGTCATCTGGAAGACCATCTTGACGCCATCGACCGTCAGTGTCTCACCGGTTTTGGTGATAAAGCGGGTTGGCAGCAGCAGCGAGGGCACGCCGGTGGAAGTGGTTTGCCCCAGACCGCCATTGACGCCCCCCTGCGGGTTACGCGGCAGCAGGGCGCCGTACATGTAGACGGCGCGGCGGGCCATGGCATTGCCGGCGATGACGTTCTCCGACACCGCGTGTTCGGTAAATCCTTCCGGCGCGATGATCTCGACGCCGTTCTTTTTCACCTCGTCCAGTGAGTTGAACAGACCGGCGGCACCGCCGTAGTGATCCACGTGGGAGTGGCTGTAGACCACCGCGGTGACCGGGCGCTCCCCTTGGGTCTTGTTGATGAAGGCCAGCGCCGCCTTGGCGGTTTGCGGGGAGATCAGCGGATCGAACACCACCCAGCCCTTGTTGCCTTCGATAAAGGTGATGTTGGAGAGATCAAAGCCGCGAATTTGGTAAATCTTGTCGGTGACCTTGAACAAGCCGTACTGCATGTTGAGCTGGGCGTTGCGCCACAGGCTGGGGTTGACGCTGTCCGGCGCGGCCTTGTCGAGGCCGATGTAGGTCTTGTACTGCTCCAGATCCCACACCACGTTGCCCTTGTCATCCTTGATGGTCAGGGTCTCCGGTTTGGCGATAAAGCCACGCTGGGCATCCTCGAAATCCTGTTTGTCATTGAAGGGCAGGGTATTGAGCACCTGCTGGTTTGCCTTGATGGTAAATTCGCTGGCAGGCTTGGGGTCGATGGCGGCCTTGGCCGACTGCACAAGAGCAGGCTGCACAAGCAGTGCGCCACAGAGCAAGAGCGAGAAAATCGTGGGGGTGGGAAGCCTCGGTTTCATCGGTATGACTCCAGATGGTGGTGTGGGTCGACAGGGCGAAGTGTAGTCAGGCTCAAGTCAGGGAAGAGAAGAAAGGGGGGACTTGCGCTACACAACGCCATCCGGGTGGAAAACAGCAGGAATTGCGCCCTCAGGAGCACAGCCGTTGCACATCTTGATCTGTATCAAGATAGGTCTCAGCGGGTTGTCTTACGGTCAGGAGTGATGTTGATAGGATGTAACAAAAGGATGTGCATATGGAACTGAAAAGGGACCCGAGATGCTATACCGACGTCTGTATCGACGGTAAGTGGTATCACTACGACCACTGCAGCACCAACGTCTACATGCTGATGGGGGGCGCTGCGCCGAGCCTTCAGCTGGCCTATGAACCGAGCAGCGAAGAGGAGCTGATCGAGATGCTCCAGCAGCTGGGGCGCTTCTGACTTACCGAATTGATGTCTTGCCATATGGTCATCGGGCGCGTTGCCACGATGGCCACCACTCTTCACCGCTGTACCTTATCTCAGCGGTTTTTATTGCCCAATAACCCCTTGCCAATCTCCAGCATGGCGACGGCCGCGGCGTAGCTGCTATCGGACTTGCCTATCTCATCCGCCACATAGAGAAAATTGGATTGGTACTTCTCGACGGCCTCCCGTGGACTGGTCGCGTCAATAAAGTCCTCCTCCACCTCGAATCCTTGGGTCAGCAGTGCCGCCTTTTCACTCAGAAAAGTCGGAGATGCCATGTCGATAAAGGTGTATTGCTGCCGATTGGATGCCGGAATGGTAAAAAACTGGTATCTGGCCATGGGTAAATTCTCGCTTGAAGCGTGTGATAGATGACGTGACGCTGGTTTTAATCTGTGGCTCGCAGGTGGCTTGGTTTCCCTCGACATCATCGAGAGTGCGTGTCGGGAATGCCGCATTTTGTTTTCGTTCGAGACTACTTTGTTGGCGTTTGCCCGGCAAGTGGGGCGCAGAGATTTTCTGGATGATCCGTGCAACTGAGACGTTGTGGGCAGGGGCGAGACCGGGATAATGCCGGGCTCACGTTGAGCCCGGCTTGTCAGCGCTCTGTTACAGCACGAAGCTCTGTACCATGGCGCGCAGCTGTTCGGTGAGCTGGTGGATCTGGCGGGCGGCATCGCGGGCGGCGTTGGCCACTTGCAGCGCCTCGTCGCTGCCATCCGAGATGCGCACCACGTTGCGTTCGATCTCGTTGACCACGGCGCCCTGCTGCTCGATGGCGCTGGCGATAATGGCGTTGGTATCGACCATCCGATCCACCTTCTCGGTGATGGCGCCGAAAGCCTGTTTTGCCTCCTGCGCCAGCCCGACCCCCTCCTGTGCTTCATGGCTGGCCGCTGACATGGCGGTGACCGAGGCGCGGGCACCGGATTGCAGCTGTTCAATCATCTGCTGGATCTCGACGGTAGCCCCCTGGGTGCGGTTGGCAAGAGACCGCACCTCGTCGGCCACCACCGCAAAGCCGCGACCCTGCTCACCGGCCCGGGCCGCTTCGATGGCAGCGTTGAGGGCCAGCAGGTTGGTCTGCTCGGCGATGCTGCGGATCACGCTGATGACGCCGCCAATCTGGCTGCACTGCTGTTCCAGCTGGCCTATGGTGTCGGCGGTGCGCAGCACCTCGCGGTTGATATGATCGATGGCCTTGATGGTGCGCTCCACCACATCCTCGCCCTGACCGACCACGTTCTGCGCCTCCTGGGTCATGCGGGCCGCTTGCAGGGCGTTGCCCGCCATGTCTTGTGAGGTGGCAGCCAGCTCCTTGATGGCGGTGGCGACCTGATGGGTCTCCCCTTGCTGATCGGCAATGACCTCCTGCGAGCGGCAGGTGCGCGCTTCGATCTCGGTGGCGCTCTCCACTACTGTGACGCCATTTTCACGCACTCGCAGCATCAGGGTACGCAGGGTCTCCAGGGTCACGTTGTAATCCCGGCTGATGGCGGCCAGCTCGTCCTGACCAACGATCTCGATATGCTGGCTGAGATCCTGGGCGTTGACCCGGGCGGCGATATCGCGCACCCGACCCACGGTGTCGCGCAGGGATAGATAGGCGCCGATCATCAGGTAGAGGTAGAGCAGCAAGCTGGCGGTCAGCGGCGCGGTGACCCACCAGAAGTGGCGTTGGTTGGCGGTCAGCCGCTGATGCAGGTCGGCCTCCAGCCGCTGGCGTACCTGGCCTGCCAGCGCGGTGATAGCCTCGTCCATCTTATCCCCCAGTGCCTGCACCTCCTTGGTGGAGAGCTGCACCAGCTGATCTTTCATCATCTTGTTTTCCATGGTCTCGACCCCCTGACGCACCAGCTGTATCAGAGCATCGGTCTGCTGACCCAGCTCGGCGCGGTAGGTCGGTTCAATCTGGTAGAGCAGGGTCAGATCGGCCTCCAGCTCCTGCAGGGTGGCGCTGATAAGGTCTAGACGAAAACGCAGGCCGCTGTAGCCCTCGGCCTGAAACAGGCCGAAATCGGCGATGGTGGCGGCGCGATCCCGCACTTGGGCCAGCAAGTCGCGCAGTTGCGGCAACCGCTCACTGGCGAGGATCACCATGTAGTAGGTACCGAGCGCCGGATCCTGGATCAGGCTGCTACTGGCGGTAATGTGCTTGTAGAGGTGGCGCACCTCGGTCAACAGCTTGTCGTGGCGCAGGTTGCTCTGCTCCACTTCCAGCTTGCCCGCTTCTCTCTGCAGGGCGGCCCAGCCCTGCTGGATCACCTCAAAGGAGGGGGTGTTCTGGCGGGTGTCGGCAAAGGTTTGCAGGCTCTGATCAACGGCTTGTGCGGCTGCCTTGACCTGATCATCACCGACCGGATCCACCTCATGGGCGTGACGGGTCACCAGATTGCGATGGGTGATCAGGGCCTGCTCGATAGCGGGCACGGGGGCGAGATTGACCACTCCCGCCAGCTCGCGGTTGGCCTGGACGTTGTCATCCTGCAGCCGCCCCAGCAGATTGGTCATGCTGTAGGCCAGTGGCAGCAGCATCAGACAGGACCAGAGCAGGAATTTGTATTTGAAGGAGAGCTGATTGCCCAGCCGGATGGCGGGGTTGAAAATCCATTTCATGTTAAGCCTCGATACCTGAGTGCGGGCGTGAGTCGTGTTGCCTGAATAGTACTCCGAGCGGCCTCCCTTGGGTGATGGCCGGTTGCAAGTTGTGATCCCCTTGGCTTTTTACTTCCGGGCGGGGGCGCCGTCAGCCGAGCCAATAGAAAACGGGCCACCCGAAGGTGACCCGCGGTCGATAAGGGGAAACCGATCAGTTGAACGCCAGGAAGGGCGAGACACAGAGCAGCAGGCCGGTGACGATGATGATGTAGAGGGAGGTGCCCTTGTACTTGTGCAGCGCCGGTACCTGATAGACCAGATAAGCCGGGATGAGGCAACCCACCATGCCGAAGATGGGGCTGCAGATAGAGGTGAAGCTCAGTACCGGTGCGTTGAGCACGATGGCACCCCAGGAGAGCATGACGGTAAACACCATGATCCCTTTGCCTACCAATCCTTTGTTGATGCGGTTTTCCGGCAGCACCCGGCGCAGCAGGTTCATCGCCAGCCCCTGACAGGCTTCACGGAAACCGAGGTAAACGCCGAAGTAGGCGGTCATTACCGCGAAGATGTTGAGGGTGAGGCTCAGGAGCTTGAGGGTCTGGCCGGGCATCCCCTGGGCTACCATCGCCAGCGCGGAGATGTTCTCTTCAGAGGCTTTGACCGCCTGATCGTGGCCCATGGCCAGGGTGAAGGAGACCGCGTAGAAGAACACCACCACGAACAGGATGCCGAAGGCGATATTCATGGCGCGCATCGCCTTGAAGCGGGCCACTTCCAGCGACTTTTCCCGCGAGCGGTAGGAGATCACCATGGGGCTCAGGCTCTGGATAAAGAGGATAGAGGTGAGGGTAAAGGGCAGCATGATGATGGCATCCTTCATCCAGTCACCGGCGGCGGGCATGGCGGTGATGTTGGCCGCATCCCACTTGTCCACCATCATCAGGCCCAACACCGCAACAACGCTGATCTTGGTCAGCACCATAAAGGTGGAGATCTTGAACAGCAGGTTTTCGCCGCGCGAGGCCAGTGCCACCAAGCCACAGATCAGCACCAGACCGTAGAGGGGATTTTCCGAGAGCAGGCCGTCGGTGACGCCGAAGCTCTGCAGGAAGGAGGCGCTGTCATTGGTGATGGCGGTGGAGTAGACGAAGACCCAGATCACCAGCATCACGAAGTAGAGGGCGCCGAGCAGTACACCCCAGTTCTTGCCGAGGTAGCCGGTGATGACGCTGGGGTAATCCTTGCACTCCGGCGAGGTGGCCAGGGTGTTGATAAAGAGGCGTTGGAACATGTACATGGCGGGGTAGCCGATCACCGCCGAGAGCAGAAAGACCCACAAGCCCATCAGACCCACCTGTACCGGCAGGAAGACGATCCCTGCGCCGATGGCCATGCCGATGCTCATGATGATCCAGCCCCAGTCGGTGCTGTCGAAGCGAACCGCTTCTTTCCATTCCAGCGTGCCCATCACGGGGCTGGCGAGTGTAGTGCTATGCGCGTCCATTAAAACCTTCTTTTTTGTAGGGATGTGGGAAAGCGGCGCAAATATAGTTGAATGAAACTGTCATAAACAATGCCCATAAGAGTACTTTTGTTCAAATCAGGATGGTGATCACGGTTTACATTGAGGCCGAAAGGTGCCTTTAAACGCCATTTTTGTATCTTTTTGTTGAATGGATAAAATAAAAAGCAAATAATGTTGAACAGAATGAGATTCATGATTGCAAAAAAAATTGCACAAACAGGAGTGGCTATATGAAACGCATCATCACAGCAGCAGCGGCACCTGACGCTATCGGTCCCTACAGCCACGGCACTGCCTATGGCGACCTTATCTTTACCTCCGGTCAGTTGCCGGTCTGCAAGCAGCAGGGGGGTGTGGTGGAAGGGGGGATTGCCGCCCAGACCCGCCAGTCACTGGAAAACCTGAAATCCGTGCTGGAAGCCGCTGGCGGCTCGCTGGATACCGTGCTCAAAACCACCTGTTACCTCGCCGAGATCAGCGATTTTGCCGCGTTCAACGAGGTCTATAAAGCCTATTTCCAGAAAGATTGTCCGGCGCGCAGCTGCTTCGCAGTGAAGGATCTGCCGATGGGCGTCAAGGTTGAAGTGGAAGCGATCGCCCATATCGCTCGTTAATGCTGATAAAAAGGTTCAAGTGATGAAACAAGCGTGGCAGCAGTATCTGCAGATTATTCAACAGGTTGTCAAACCAGCGCTGGGTTGTACCGAGCCAATCGCCGCCGCCTATGCCGCGGCTGTCGCCACCCGGCAACTGGGCTGTGAGCCCGGTCGCCTCGAGGTCGCGGTGTCGGACAACCTCTATAAAAACTCGATGGGTGTCTACGTGCCGGGCACCGGCAAGATCGGTCTGGCCATTGCGGCCGCGGCCGGTGCCATCGGCGGCAACGCCGATGCCGGGCTGGAGGTGCTGGCCGCGATCCAGCCAGAACAGGTGGATCGTGCCCAGCAGCTGATCGATGCCGGCAAGGTGCAGGTGAGCCGCACCGCCGCCCCCGAGTTTATCTTCTGCCGCGTGACCGTTTATGGCACTGATGACAAGGGTGAAGAGCATAGCGCCGAAGTGACCCTCTGCGGCGGTCATACCCGCATCGTCGAGCAGCGCCGCGATGGCGAGGTGACCTTCACTGCTGATCAGAGCCAGGGCGGTGCCACCGGTGCCATCTGCGACGGGGTCGATATCAACATCGCCGCCATCTACGAGTTCGCCACCCAGGTGGAGTTCGAGCAGATCAGGTTCATCCTCAAAGCTTCCGAGCTTAACGGCAAGCTCTCTGCCGAGGGGATGAACAACCCCTATGGCCTGGAGATTGGCCGTACCATGCAGCAGAACATCAATGCCGGTCTTATCGGCGAGGATGTGATGAACCGCATCGTGATGATGACGGCGGCCGCCTCCGATGCCCGCATGGGGGGCGCGACCCTGCCAGCCATGAGCAACTTCGGCAGCGGCAACCAGGGCATTGCCGCCACCATTCCGGTGATGGTGATTGCCGAGCGCTTTGCAGCCAGCGAAGAGCAGCTGGCTCGCGCCCTCATCATGAGCCATCTGGGCGCCATCTATATCAAGTCCCACTATCCGCCGCTGTCGGCCTTCTGTGGCAATACCGTGACCAGCGCGGCCGCCTCCATGGCCATGGTTTATTTGGCGGGCGGCAGCTTCGAGCAATCCTGCTTCGCCATCCAGAACGTGCTGAGCGACAGTGCCGGTATGGTGTGCGACGGGGCGAAAGCCTCCTGCGCCATGAAGGTGAGTACCTCCTCCGGTGCGGCGGTGCGCGGCTTCCTGATGGCCCTCAACAGCCACTCGGTGTCGGGGCAGGGGATCGTCGCAGGCGACGTGGATCAGACCATCCGCAACGTCGGCCAGATGGTGAAGGAGGGCATGTCTGCCACAGACAGCACCATTATTGATATCATGTCCGCCTGATGTCCCTGTCGGTTGCTGCCCGGCGCCCATTGTCCGGCAGCAACCCTTGCAAGAAGGTCCCATTGTGAAGCTGCAAGAGTTGAGTCCGAGCGATTATGAGATCCTCAAGTCGATGGAGAACATAGTGGATGGCATCGCCGCCATGTATGGTCAGCACACCGAAGTGCTGCTCCACAGTCTGGATGCGCGCAATCCCTCGATCGTCAAGATTGCCAACGGCCATATCACCGGCCGCAGTGTCGGCGCCCCCATCACCAACCTGGCGATGATGAAGCTCAAGAGCGGGCAGGATATCTCCAGCCCCTACATGACCAAGTGTGCCACCGGCAAGACGCTGCGCTCCATTACTACCGTGATCCGCAACGGGGAGCATAGGGCCATCGGGTTGCTCTGCATCAACAGCGACATGGATGCTCCGCTGCAATCCGTGCTGCGCACCATGATGCCGGAGTGCATGCATCCCCACGAGAGCCATGCCACCCCGGAGGTGTTCGCCCGCAACATCGACGAAGCGCTTAACAGCACCATCGACACCGTCAGTGCCGAGGTGCGCGGCAACGAGGCGGTGCCCCCGTCCCAGAAGACACGGGTCATCGTCAACCAGCTGCACGATATGGGGATCTTCGAGTTAAAAGACAGTGCCCAGATTGCGGCGCGCCAGCTCGGGATCTCGGTCCACTCCATCTACCGCTATCTGCGGGAGATCAAGAAGGGCTGAGCCGACACACTCTGGCCAAATTGGCAGCAAACGGGTCAGCCTTGACCCGTTTTTTACGCCCGTTTTAGCTTCTCTGTTTGGGCCATCCTTCGGGCTCATCTGCTATCATCTTCCCCCTTTATTTTTCTATCTCTTTGAACGTGCTGGAGAAATCATGTCTCGACTCATCTATCTGCTGCGCCACGGCCAGACCCGCTTCAATGCCGAGCAGCGTCTGCAGGGGCGTTGCAACTCCGAGCTGACCGACAAGGGCGAGGCGCAAGCCATCGCCATGGGGCGGCGCCTTGCCGCCGAACTGGCGGATCCTGCCCGCTGGATCGTCTATGCCAGCCCGCTTGGCCGTGCCCGTCAGACTGCGCTGCTGGTGTGCGAGCAGTTGGGGCTGTCAGCTGGTCGCATCGTCTGGGACGATCGATTGATGGAGCTGGGGATGGGGGAGTGGGAGAGCTGCCAGATCCCGGCGCTGCGTCTTGCCCACCTCGAGCTCGATACCGGCAAAGGGGACTGGTATCTGCAGGCACCGGGGGCCGAGAGCTTCGAGAGCATTCAGCGCCGGGCACACCAGTGGTTGCAGGATCCCGCCATCGCCGAGCGGGCCATCGTTATCTCCCACGGTCTGCTCGGTGCCATGCTGCGTGGTGTCTATGCCGATCTCGACTATGAGGCGACCTGGTCACAGGAGTTGCCGCAAGATGCCTTCTATAAGCTGCAGGATGGCCACATCACCCGCATTGCCTGCTAGTTTCGTGGACGTTGCCGCCATCAGTGCATGGACGATGCAGGCTGCAACACGCTACGGATTTTGCTTTGCGAAGATTAGACATCAACGAAATGATGAATAGACTCAAAAAGCGCATTATCAATAAGGGCATTAGCCCTTCTCCTGCGGTGATGTGTTTAAGGTCTGGTTTTGCGAACAGGTTGCAACTTGCATTGCACTATGGTGCACAGACCGCGCTTTTTAATGAGGTAAGCGGGTGATTGTATTGAAATGAGTGGTCGCGTGATGCTTGGTGTATCAATTGCATATTAAACGACCAGTGGCCTGAGTATGAGGACGACACCATGAAAGGGATCTCGGTTCGTAGCAAATTGTTGATGCTGGTTGTGGTACCGCTGTTTTGTATGATTTTGCTGTGCACACTCTCCCTTTGGGGGATGCGCCTGATGAATCAGGCTGCCCATCAGGTGAATGAAGAGGAGGTGCAGCAGTTATCCGAACTGAAGCTGATTTCAGACTTGTATGCGGTCAGTGTCGTTGATGCGATCAATAAAGCGCATGTTGGATTAATCACCCGTGAAGAAGCAAAACGTTCCGTTACTGAAGCGCAGTTAAAAGCAGCAACGGAATGGAAGCGTTACATGGCCCAGAAGATGTCTGCGGAAGAGCGGGCGATTGCGGAGTCTGCCCAGGTATTGATGAACAAAGCCGACATTACACTGGATGGTATTAAGAGTGATCTTTCATTAAAAGCTCCTCTTGATAAGGCAATTCATCAGTTATACAGCACGGTTGATCCTTTTAATGAGGAGCTGGGCAAGCTGGTTGAACTCCAGCTAAGATTTGCAGATGAGCATGTTGGTACCCTGGAAAGTCTGGCCGTTGATTTTTCATTTGCCTTCCTCTCCATCACCGGGATTGCCCTGTTCGCTTTATCCGTGCTGGGGATCTGGATTTTTCGCGGGATCAGTCAACCGCTCACCGCTTTGCGCAGAGCACTTTACAAATTGCAGCATGAGCAGGATTTGACCGTCACCGTCCCCGTCATTCGGGAAGATGAATTGGGGCAAGTCGCACGGGCGCTGAATGATATGGTTAGCCATTTCCGCAGATTGATTGGCGAAATGGATGACGTGGCCGAACAGTTATCGACAGGCGCCGATGCACTGAACGAGCTGGGGCTAACCAGTGCAGAGCAAATGGCCCAGCAGCGTTTGGAGACAGATCAGAGCGCTGCGGCGATGAATGAGATGAGCGCAACGGTTAACGAAATCGCCCAGAATACAAATAGTGCTGCAATTGCCGCCCGTCAGGCTGAAAACAAGGCAGAAGAGGGGCAAGCGGTTGTCAAGGAGACCATTGGGAATATGGCTCTGCTCTCTGGTCAATTGCAAAATACATCCACTGTGCTGCAAAACCTGGCTATCGAAAGCAATAACATTACCCAGGTGATGGGGGTTATTCGCTCGATTGCCGAACAAACCAATTTACTGGCACTGAATGCGGCAATTGAAGCCGCCAGAGCTGGTGAGCAGGGGCGTGGCTTCGCTGTTGTGGCTGATGAAGTCCGGGTACTTGCTCAGCGCACCCAAAACTCTACCGGAGAAATCCAGAACACCGTCAATCGCCTGCAACAGAATGCAACTATGGCTGTTGATAGTATGAATATCGGATTATCTGAAGTGGAGAAGACGAATACCCTGATGCTGACCTGTGGCGTCTCTTTGGAAGAAATTGTGAGTGCGGTGGATGATCTGAATAATCTCAATGTGCAGGTCGCTGCTGCAGCCGAAGAGCAAAGCAAAGTCACCGAAGAGATGACGCGCAGCATGGTCAATATTGCCGATATCGCAGTACATACCTCGGATTCGGCAGCCCATGTCTCGGCCAAGTGTCAGCGTCTTGATGAGATGGCCAAGTCAATGAGAACACAGATTAATCATTTTAAATGGCGCTCACATGCCGCTTGATATAGTTCGATGACATTACCCCCTGGCCCCGAGAGTTCGGGGCCTTTTTGTATCATGTTGGTCGTACTGCACCTGCGTTGAAACATGTCATCGGTTTCCATAGATATGGGGAGATTAATTACCGGACTGATGAAGTGAGGCTTTCTGAAAAATTGTGCATTTTTGACGGCAGCCGTCACCCTGAATGGCCATTTTTGCCGCAGTTCAACACATCAGAGCACCTTATCGCGGCAAGATGAGGTATCTTATGCCCCGATTTCATCCATTAAACGGATCCGAGACCCCATATGATCATCAAACCCAAGGTTCGCGGCTTTATCTGCACCACCACTCATCCGGTCGGTTGTGAAGCCAATGTTCGTCGCCAGATCGCTTATACCAAGGCCAAGGGCACCATCGAGAATGGTCCCAAGAAGGTGCTGGTGATCGGCGCTTCTACCGGTTATGGCCTGGCCTCCCGGATTGCGGCTGCCTTCGGTAGCGGCGCCGCCACCCTCGGCGTCTTCTTTGAAAAAGCGGGCACCGAGTCCAAGACCGGTACCGCTGGCTGGTACAACTCTGCCGCCTTCGACAAGGCCGCCAAAGAGGCGGGCCTCTACGCCAAGAGCGTCAACGGCGATGCCTTCTCCAACGAGTGCCGCGCCAAGGTGATCGAGCTTATCAAGCAGGATCTGGGTCAGATTGATCTGGTTGTCTACTCCCTGGCCTCTCCGGTGCGCAAGATGCCGGAAACCGGCGAAGTGGTGCGCTCTGCCCTCAAACCGATCGGTGAGGTCTACACCACCACCGCCATCGATACCAACAAGGACCAGATCATCACCGCCACCGTCGAGCCGGCGAACGAGGAAGAGATCCAGAACACCATCACAGTGATGGGCGGTCAGGATTGGGAGCTGTGGATGGCTGCCCTGCGTGATGCCGGCGTGCTGGCTGACGGCGCCAAGTCCGTGGCCTACTCCTACATCGGTACCGATCTGACCTGGCCAATCTACTGGCATGGCACTCTGGGCCGCGCCAAGGAAGACCTGGATCGCGCCGCTGCAGCCATCCGTGGCGATCTGGCTGCCAAGGGCGGCACCGCTCACGTGGCTGTGCTGAAATCCGTGGTGACTCAAGCCTCCTCTGCCATTCCGGTGATGCCGCTCTATATCTCCATGGCCTTCAAGATCATGAAGGAGAAGGGCATTCACGAGGGCTGTATGGAGCAGGTGGATCGCATGATGCGCACCCGTCTCTACGCGTCCGACATGGCGCTGGACGAGCAGGCTCGCATCCGCATGGATGACTGGGAACTGCGCGAAGATGTGCAGCAGACCTGCCGCGACCTGTGGCCATCTATCACCAGCGAGAATCTCTCCGAATTGACCGATTACACCGGCTACAAGCAGGAGTTCCTGCGCCTGTTTGGTTTCGGTCTGGACGAGGTCGATTACGATGCGGATGTAAATCCGGACGTGAAATTCGACGTGGTCGAGCTCTGAGTCTGACTCAAGTGAAAACGGGGCCCCGCGGGGCCCTGTTTTTTTGGCAAACATTCCGCTAGTTTGCGGAATTTTATTATCATCGATCACCTTTTTCCCATATCAAACCCGCTAGTCTTGCGCTGATCGGATCACAGACGGCATTGCCGAGGTACGGAAGCTATGACCACTCCAAACGAGGCGCCCAAGAAGCGCCAACTCCCCACAGTTTATACCCTGCTTTTCATCATCATCGCCCTGATGGCCGCCCTCACCTGGGTGCTGCCAGCGGGCAAATATGACTATGTCACCGCCAAGACCCAGCAGCCGGTTGCGGCAGCGGCCGTGGCCGATTACAGCGGCGACGAGCGGCTGTTGCCGGTGCCCGGCAGCTACACCGAGTTACCCGCCCACCCGCAGGGGGGGGTCGAGGTGCTCAAGGCCCCCATTCAGGGCTTTCACAAGGCGGCCGATGTGGCGCTGTTCGTGCTCATCATCGGTGGTTTTCTCGCGGTGACCATGCAAAGCGGTGCGCTGGATGCCGGGGTAGGGGCCATTGTGCGTGGCTTTGCCGGGCGTGAGCGGCTGCTAATTCCTGTGTTGATCGCCTTGTTTGCCCTCGGCGGCTCCACCTTCGGCATGGCGGAAGAGACGGTTGCCTTCTGGGCACTGATTGTGCCGGTGATGATGGCGGCGGGCTTCGATCGCATGGTGGCGGCGGGGATTATCCTGCTTGGCTCCGGGGTCGGGGTACTCGCCTCTACAGTCAACCCGTTTGCTACCGGCATCGCCTCCGGTTTTGCCGGTATCCCCATTGGTGAGGGGATTGGCCTGCGGGTCATCCAGTGGCTGCTGCTGGTGATCTTCGCCTCCTGGTTCGTGATGCGCTATGCCAAGCAGGTGCAGCAGGACAAGTCCCGCTCCGTGCTGGCCGACATCACCTATGACGACGAGTTCTCCCAGATGAAGAGCGGCAACCTCGCCTTCACCGGCAAGCAGAAGCTCACCATGCTGGTCTTCTTCGGCACCTTCCTGCTGATGATCTATGCGGTGGTGCCCTGGTCGGACTTGGGGATCGACGTGCTGCCAACCTTTGGTTGGTGGTTTGACGAGCTCTCTACTCTCTTCTTCAGTGCCTCCATCCTGATTGCGCTGATCAACCGGATGCCGGAGTCCAACTATGTGGCGACTTTCCTCAGCGGCGCTCGGGATCTTATCGGGGTGGCACTGGTGGTGGCGGTGGCGCGTGGCATCTATGTGGTGATGGAGCAGGGCGTCATCATCGACACCATTTTGCATTGGGCTGAAGGGCTGGTGACCGGACTCTCCTCGTCGGTCTTCATCCTGATGGCCTATCTGGTGCACATCATCCTGAGCTTCTTCATCCCCTCCACCTCGGGGCTGGCGACCGTCTCCATGCCGCTGATGGGGCCGCTGGCGGACTTCTCCGGCATCTCGCGGGATCTGGTGATCACCGCCTATCAGTCCGCCTCCGGCTGGATCAACCTGTTCGCCCCCACCGCCGCTCATCTGGTGGCCGGTCTGGCGCTCGCCAAGATCCCCTACGATCGCTTTGTGCGCTGGGTGCTGCCCTTTATCATCGGCGTAGCCCTCATCACCATGGCGGTGCTGGTGGCCGGTGCCCTGCTGCACGGCTGATGGCACGGATACAACGACAGATAACAAAAAGGCTCCCGCGGGAGCCTTTTTCATGAGCCTTGCTTACTGCTTGTAGCCCTTGAGGAAGCGGGCGAGGCGGCCGATGGCATCCTCCAGCTCCTCTTCGCGGGGCAGGAACACCAGCCGGAAGTGATCCGGCGCCGGCCAGTTGAAGCCGGTGCCCTGCACCAGCAGCAGCTTCTCCTGCTGCAGTAGGTCGAACACCATCTTCTGGTCGTCGCGGATGTCATACACCTTGGGATCCAGGCGCGGGAACATGTAGAGCGCCCCCTTGGGCTTGACGCAGGAGACCCCCGGGATCTCGTTCAAGAGCTCCCATGCCTTGTCCCGCTGCTTGCGCAGGCGACCGCCCGGCAGGATCAGCTCGTTGATGCTCTGGTAGCCGCCAAGCGCAGTCTGGATGGCGTGCTGCATCGGCACGTTGGCGCACAGCCGCATGGAGGCCAGCATCTCCAGTCCTTCGATATAACCGCGGGCACGGCCTTTGGGGCCGGTGATGACCATCCAGCCCTGACGGAAGCCGCAGGCGCGGTAGGCTTTGGAGAGGCCGTTGAAGGTCACCACCATCACATCGTCACACAGGGTGCAGACGCTGGTGTGGGAGATATCGTCGTAGAGGATCTTGTCGTAGATCTCGTCGGCGAAGATGATGAGGTTGTGCTGGCGGGCGATCTCGATCACCTCCAGCAGGAACTCGCTGCCGTAGACGGCGCCGGTCGGATTGTTGGGGTTGATCAGCACCAGGCCGCGGGTACGCGGGGTGATGCGGGCGCGGATGTCGTCGAGATCCGGATACCAGTCAGCCCCTTCATCGCAGCGATAGTGCACCGCATGGCCACCGGAGAGGGTGACGGCAGCGGTCCAGAGCGGGTAGTCGGGGGAGGGTACCAACATCTCGTCGCCATTGTTGAGCAGCGCCTGCATCGCCATCACGATCAGCTCGCTGGCGCCATTGCCAATGTAGATGTCGTCGATATCGACCTTGCGCATCCCTTTTTGCTGGTAGTACTGCATCACCGCTTTACGGGCAGAGAAGAGCCCCTTGGAGTCGCAGTAGCCCTGGCTCAGCGGCATGTTGAGGATGACATCCTTGATGATCTCTTCCGGCGCATCAAAGCCGAACGGGGCCGGGTTGCCGATGTTGAGCTTGAGAATACGGTGGCCTTCGTCTTCGAGACGGCGAGCCTCTTTATGCACCGGGCCGCGGATGTCATAGCAGACATCGTCGAGCTTGTGCGACTTGTCGATTGTGAACATGGTGACAGTGATTCCTTCCCCACAGGGACGCGTTGGCGAAAAAGGCGATTTTTAGTATCAAATTTCTTTTCCCCTATTCTTCACAGAATTGAATGCTAGAACAATCCTCTTTTTAGAAGAATTCCCTGATTTTTAGCCCTAAAACAGGGTTGCTAGAACGTTAAATTCAGCACGATCTTTGGTGCTAACCAAGGTTAACTAGTGAAACATGGGGAACGAATTAACAAAGCTGCCTGACTGTGTTGCAATATCCGGATCCTGTGGCACGATTGGCTTGTGTAAAAAATCGTCTTCGTCCCCCTTTTCGATGAGTTGAATGGCACTCATGGTGTCATCTTTATGTGGTTCGCTCATCGGTGTTCACTTCTGCGAGGTTTTCCCATGCAAGCACCCGTTCCAGGCCGCTATCGCCACTTCAAGGGGGGTTACTATCAAGTGCTTGCCTTGGCTCTGCATACCGAAACCCAGGAGCAGCTGGTAATTTATCAATCCGAGCAGGATGGTCAGGTCTATGCCCGACCCGTCGCCATGTTTATGGAGTGGATTGAGCATCAGGGGCAGGTTGTCAGCCGTTTTGCCCCTGCAGGAGACTGACCACGCCTCCGTTTTTATCGTTCAAGGGATGAGCACTCGAGCTAACCGGTGTCACAAGTTGTCGCATGACGCCCTTGGGCATGAGATGTGCAGCCAGCTGTCTTAATGATAAATCCCTTATCTAATCAACTAATTGTGACGAACATCACATTCAGTGAGCTCTGCCTGCCGGGTTCGCAATCTGGACTCACACTCCCATAATGCTGCGCTTGTTCAAGCATGGGCCCTTCTCGGGTCTTGTTCGGTGTTATCTCAAATGGGAGAAATAATGTGAAACCTGTTGCTGCTGAGTTTATGGGCACTTTCTGGCTGGTATTGGGCGGGTGCGGCAGTGCCGTGCTGGCTGCTGCCTTCCCTCACGTCGGGATTGGTCTGCTGGGGGTCTCGCTGGCTTTCGGTCTGACCGTGCTGACCATGGCGTTTGCCATCGGCCATATCTCCGGTTGCCACCTCAATCCGGCCGTGACCGTCGGTTTGTGGGCGGGTGGTCGTTTTCCGGCATCCGGTGTACTGCCGTATATCGTGGCGCAAGTGTTGGGTGGCATTGCCGCCGCTGCCGTGCTTTACGTGATTGCCAGCGGTCAGGCCGGGTTTGATCTCTCTGCCGGTTTTGCTTCCAACGGCTACGGTGAGCACTCTCCGGGTGGTTATAGCCTGACTGCCGCACTCGTATGCGAAATGGTGATGACCGGTTTCTTCCTGTTCGTCATCATGGGGGCCACTGATAGCCGTGCGCCTGCCGGTTTCGCGCCGATCGCTATCGGTCTGTGCCTGACCCTGATCCACCTCGTCAGCATTCCGGTGACCAATACCTCGGTCAACCCGGCCCGCAGTACCGGTGTTGCGCTGTTTGTCGGTGACTGGGCTATCAGCCAGCTGTGGCTGTTCTGGGTTGCCCCGATTGTCGGTGCCATTCTGGGTGCGCTGGCTTATCGCCTGGTGGCGACTGAGCAGAAGTAATCATTTGCGAAACAAAGTGTGGTATCGACACGCCTGCGGGCGTGTTTTTTGTTTCTGGAGGGGCGAGGAAAGAGCATTAACCGAGGCTAACCTCAGAGCCCTTTGGCCTGCAGCATCTCTTTGTAGCGCAGATGGAGGAGCTGGACACGCTCCACATAGGCACGGGTTTCCGCATAGGGCGGGATACCGCCATGTTTTTGTACGGCGCCCGCGCCAGCGTTGTAGGCCGCGGTCGCCAGCGCCACGTTGCCATCATATTGCTTGAGCAGTCCCGCCAAGTATTTCACCCCGCCGAAGATATTCTGCTCCGCCAGCAAGGCATTGCCGACCCCCAACTCCCGCGCTGTGGCGGGCATCAGCTGGGTCAGACCCATCGCCCCCTTGCGGGAGACCGCAAGCGGATTGAAAGCGGATTCCGCATGGATCAGCGCCCGGATCAGCGCCGGCTCAACCTGATAGGTTTTGGCGGCCGCCTTGATGGTGCTGGCATAGTCATAGAGAAACAGCCCTGTGGTCTGCCAGTTGACGCTGGATTTGGGGTCGCAGGCGAAGCAGTCGTTGAACAGCAGCAGCTCGTAATGGCCCTGTTCGGGCGCCATGTCGGAGTAGCGAACCACCCCGTTTTGTTGCACCGATTTATAGACCTGGATCTGCTTCTTGCCGTTGGTGGCGACTGCCGCTGTTTGAGCGGTGTCGGGTTGTGAGGCGGGAGTGGCATCTTTGCTCGGACGCAAGGGGGAGGGCGCGGCGGTCAGGAAGATCACCTCCGCGGGAGGGGGAGTCTGGCTCCATCCGCTCAGGGGGATCAACAACATATGGCCTGCCAGCATCCATGCTTTCAACCCTAATACTCCTTCTTGTGATGACCATGTTGAGTAAAGCATCATGACGAGGGCAGAACAAGCGGCCAACAGGGGGCAAATGATCCGATTCGGTGACCGGGATCAAAGTATCCGCCGCAATAAAGGATTGTCATCATAAAGCACGGTTTTGGCAGTCAGGCGGTGGGTAATAGCCTCTTCCACCGGGTAAGCAAGCTGCCCACGACGTCCGCTTTTTTGTTGACGAAAGGCATGCTATCGTGCTGGCGTCATGTGGTCGGATTAGCGCACCGTATCTGGCACTAATAACTGATTATCAAAGGATTTGTCTGTGACAAGCAAGCTGGCGATGGAACTCACTTTCGAAGAGTACTGCGACGCCGACCTCTCCCTTATCAGGGACTATTACGAGACGACGTTTTCCCACTATGTGCCGGATCTGGCCGAGCGGATCTTTGTCGTGCGTGATGCTCACTGGCTGGTGGGGGCGGTTCGGTTGCGGGACGAGGAGGAGTTTTACCATCTGTGCGGCTTTCGCCTGTTGCCCCACTACCAGTCGCTGGGATTGGGGTCACGGCTGCTGCAGCACGCCTGTCACGGTCTGTTGGACAAACCTGTGGTCTGTCAGGCGCTGCCCTTCGAGAAGCCTTTCTATCTCAAGGCCGGGTTTGCCGATATGCCCCTCAATCAATTGAGCGGGTCGCTTTTCTCCCTCTACGAGCGGCAGCAGCAGCAGGGTTATCAGGTGGAGCTGCTGGTACGGGATACCACCCAGCCCCTCCTGAATTGAGCGGTTTAGCGCGGTTTGGTCAGCAGGTGGATCTTGCCCGGTGACAGCTCCAGCCCCAGCAGATTCTCCTTCAGCCAGGCCTGATCCGGGTCCTTGTCATTGAGTTTGTAGACCGGTTTGGTCTCGAGCCGCTTCTCCATGCTCTGCAGCAGCATGTTGAGCATCAGCCCGAACTTCTTCTCGGCCGCCTCCGGCTCCAGCTTGTACTCCACCAGCTTCATGTTATCGAGAAACAGCGCGCTCTGGCTCTTGTCATAGCGGGGCCTCGCCTCATAGGTCATCTGCAGGCGGGCGTCATATTCGGTATTGTCTGGCAGGGCGATTTTGAGCTTGCCCTTGCCATAGACCCGGGCGGTATCGGGGCGTTGGCGACCGATCTGGACATCGCTCTGCTCAAGCGTCACATGGGCCTTGATGATGCCCGGCAGCTCCAGCTGTTTGTCGACTTGCACCTGAGATTGCAGGTACTGGTTTATCTGTTGCTCATTGATGTCATATGAGCCTTGGCCTAGCATGGCCAGGCTGAGCAGCATAGATTGCAGGATCATGCGTGCGACCTGATAGAATGGATTTGCCTTACAGCATACCATCCCGGCCGGTTGGGGTCTGCCCACCGCGCTGTTTGTCGATTAGAAGGAGTCCCCGTTGTTTAACGGTCTGGAACACGATCTTCAACTGCTGTTTTCCCGTTTTCTGGGTTGGCTGCTACTGCTTTTTCATACCGTGATTGTCACCGGTGTGTCGTTTCGGGTGGTGATGAAACGCCGTCCCATCGGGGTGTCGCTGGCCTGGCTGGCGCTGATCTATGCCATTCCGTTTGCCGGGGTGGGCTTCTATGTGCTGTTTGGTGAAATAAAGCTGGGGCGCCGCCGTGCCGAGCGCGCCCAGGCCATGTATCGCCCTTATGCCATCTGGATCCGGCAACTGGCCCGTCTGTTCCCGCAACACTGCTGCGAAGTGGGCGCCAAGGCACAGCCGCTGCACGATCTCATCCAGGGACGGCTCGCCATGCCGATGCTCTCCGGCAACCGCATGACCTTGCTCAACAAGCCGGACTGGATCTTGCGCGAGATTGCCCAGGATATCCGTCGCTCGACCCTCTCCTGCTATCTGGAGTTCTACATCTGGCATCCGGGCGGCGATGCCGACGAGGTGTGCGAGGCGCTGATTGAAGTGGCGCAACGCGGCGTGGATTGTCGCTTGCTGCTCGATTCGGTGGGCAGCAAACAGTTCTTCCGCTCCCACTGGCCCAAAAAGCTGCGCAAGGCGGGGGTCAAGCTGGTGGAGGTGCTGCCGGTCGGCGCCTGGCGCATTCTGTTCCAGCGTCAGGATCTGCGGATGCACCGCAAGCTGGTGGTGATCGATGACAGGGTGGGTTACACCGGCTCCATGAACATGGTTGATCCCCGTTTCTTCAAGCAGGATGCTGGAGTCGGCCAGTGGGTCGACATCATGATCCGGGTGCAGGGGCCCATGGTGCCGCTGATGTGGTCGATCTTTGTCTGGGACTGGGAGATGGAGACCGGCGAGCGGCTGCTCGACAGTCTGCAGCATGAGCCGGAAGCCTGGCCCCAGACCAACTACCGCGCCCAGCTGATCCCGTCCGGCCCCTTCGTCGGCGGCGACTGCATCCAGCAGAGCCTGCTGCTGGCCATCTATCAGGCGCGCAGCCATCTGGTGCTGACGACCCCTTACTTTGTGCCCGACGATCCGCTGGCGGCCGCACTCAGTTCGGCGGCGGCGCGCGGGGTGCAGGTGCAGCTGGTGTTGCCGGCACGCAACGACTCCATCATGGCCAATTACGCCTGCAACGCCTTTATGGAGGAACTGCTGGCGGCCGGGGTGGAGATCTACCGCTACGATGCCGGTCTGCTCCATACCAAGAGCGTGCTGGTGGATGATGACTTCGCGCTGGTGGGGACGGTCAATCTGGATCGGCGCAGCCTCTGGCTCAACTTCGAGGTGACCCTGCTGGTGGATAACCCCTCGTTCGTGGCCCAGATGACCCGACTGGTGCAGGGCTATATGGCGGAAGCCACCCCGATGACCCTGGTCCAATGGCAGGCCCGCCCCTGGTACAAGAAGGCGATGGAGAACATCTTCTATCTCTTCAGCCCCTTGCTGTGATGTTGTGGCGAGCCGCAAGAAAGTGGACTCGCCATCTGATTGGACTTGCCTAGCCCCGAGTCCGCCCCGTAGAGTGCAGTGACAACTCCCTGGAGACACATGGATATATGAAAAAGATAGTGGCCCTCGCCGTGGGTGCGGCACTGGTAGGTGGTGGTCTGGCTGCGTGCTGGTACACGGGCAACAGCTTCGACAACATCATGGCGGAGCAGATCGCCAAGGTGGAGAAAGAGAGTGGGCTCGACATGCAATGGCAGCCGGGCAGCAGCAACCTTTTCACCCGTGACGGGATCCTGAAGGTCGTGGTAACGCCGGAGGAGCTGGCTGCCATCGACAGCGAGCTGGAGGGCAGTCAGCCCATCGAGTTGCAACTGGTGGTCAAGAGCCAGATCCTGCCGCTCTACATCAAGAGCCACTTCCTGCTCGATACCCATAATGGCACGCTAGCGCCGGTTTTCACCGCACTGGGCATGGAGCAGTGGGAACTCGGTCTGGAGTCGGTCACCAGTCTCTGGACCCAGGGTAACAGCAGCCGTTTCTGGGCCAATGAATTCAAGATCAAACAGGGGCTGGACGAGTTCAGCTTCCTGCCCCTGAGCGGCGAGTTCCACGGCAATCTGGAGGGGAATGGTCACCTCACCATGACCTGGCAGGGGATGACGGTCCATGAAGAGCAGAGCAAGATGGACTTGGTGCTGGCTGATCTGAAAGGGAGTGCCGACATTGCCGAGATCAGCGGTGTGCTCCTCTCGCCCCAGAGCGAGATGACCCTCTCGGCCCTCACGGTGCAACTGCCTGACAGCGTCAAGGTCGCCCTGCAGGGGATGACCACCGAGACTCAGCTGACCGGTGATGATGCCCAGACCCTCTCCAGCAGCTATCAGATGAAAATTGCCAAGCTGGATCTGGAGAACGAGACCGACACCCTGGCGGTGACCGACAGCAAGTTGGCGCTCAACCTCAACGGTCTGGATCTGGAAGGGTATCAGGGGCTGCAGGCCGCCGGTGGCAAGGGGGTTGAAGATGCCGCCATCCAGCAGGCGCTGGACAAGATGCTCAAACGTGGCGCGACCCTTGAACTGGCCGATCTCAGCGCCAAGCTCAACGGTGAGGCGGTGACCATGAAGGGGGACGTGAAGCTGGCCTCCACCTCGCTGGAGCAGCTGTTCAACAGCGACGCGGGGATGCAGGCCCTCTCCGGCGTGCTGCATGCCAGCCTCAGCGACAAGTTGGGCAAGGCGGTGCCGCAACTGGCCCCCATGCTCGATCAGCTGACCCTGATGGGTTATCTGAAGGCCGACAAGCAAGCGCTGACCTCCGAGCTGAAGCTGGAGAAGGGCGCGGTGACGGTAAACGATCTGCCGCTCTGATATTTTGCGCAAAAACAACAACGGCTCCCGCGGGAGCCGTTGTTGTTTCTGGCGTTTGCATACGAGCCATGTGGGCGGATTACTTGAAGACCACCGTCTTGTTGCCGTAGACGAACACCCGCTCGTTCAGTACCAGCTCCAGCGCGCGGCTCAGCACCGATTTCTCCACATCCCGACCCGCCTTGGCCATGTCGTCCGCACTGAAGGCGTGACCGACGTGGATCACGTCCTGTTCGACAATGGGGCCTTCATCCAGATCGTCGGTCACGAAGTGGGCGGTGGCGCCGATCAGTTTGACCCCGCGATCGAATGCCTGGCGATAGGGGCGGGCACCGATGAAGGCGGGCAGGAAGGAGTGGTGGATGTTGAGGATCTTGCGCGGATAGGCCTCGACGAAGCTCGGGGTCAGCACCCGCATGTACTTGGCCAGGATCACATAGTCAGGCTCATAGCTGTCGATAATGGCGCGAACCTGCTCTTCATGTTCGGTCCGGCTCAGATCATCGTGACTGACGGTGTGGAACGGGATATCGAACTTGCCGGTGAGCTCGGCCAGGGTGTCGTAGTTGCCGATCACCGCGACGATATCCATATCCAGCGCGCCCGCGTAGTTCTTCATCAGAATATCGCCGAGGCAGTGGGTCTCTTTGGTCACCAGAATGACGATGCGCTTCTTGCCCGCCTTGACCAGACGGCGCTGGGCACCGGTGGGTAGGGCATCATCGAGGTCGGCCAGCAGGGTCTCGTCGTTGAAGCGCCCCTCCAGCTCGGTACGCATGAAGAAGCGGCCATTCTCGTGATCCACAAACTCATCGTTCTTGATGATGTTGAGCTGGTGCTTGTAGCAGATGTTGGTGATCTTGGCGATGAGCCCTTTGGCATCCGGGCAATCCGTGAGCAGTATTTTCTTTTCCATCTCTGTCATTTTCCGTTTGTGGTGTTGGCGCTGCTGTCTGCGCCGGCAGCGTTGTTCAGGCTCTCTTTTCGGGCCCTGTTTTTTGGTTTCGGGAACTATGCCATAAACCGATCCGCGCCATAAAGAAATTCGCCAGTCATGGCCTCTCGTGCTGGCGAGCGGGCCGCAGAGCGGGATCCCGGGCGCAATGTTGAAACGGTTTTCAGCCTGCGGGGGATTTTGACTGGTATCTGCAACCGTTTTTCTTTAGGCTGTCTGCGCTTATTCTCAGGGCGGGGTGCAATTCCCCACCGGCGGTATCCCGATTGACTCGGGGAGCCCGCGAGCGCCCGACTTGGCTGATTGCCGGGTCGGGGTCAGCAGATCCGGTGAGATGCCGGAGCCGACGGTCATAGTCCGGATGAAAGAGGATAAGACAGACCTTGCCGTGTTGGCCCTTGTGGGCTTGCCGCTGCATGCCCGTCTCTGTCTGCCTTTCCATGCCCTGATTCTGGTCCTTGTCTTGTTTAGGAGTTTTACCATGAATCAGTCTCTACTCAGTGAATTCGGTGATCCCGTTGCCCGTGTCGAAACGGCGCTGTCTGCCTTGCGTGCCGGAGGCGGCGTGCTGGTGGCCGACGATGAAGATCGGGAGAACGAGGGCGACCTCATTTTCGCCGCCGAATCCATGACCAATGAACAGATGGCGCTGATGATCCGCGAGTGCTCCGGCATCGTCTGCCTCTGCCTGCCCGACGAGCGGGTTCGCCAGCTCGAACTGCCGATGATGGTGGAGGCCAACTCCAGCCACTACCAGACCGCCTTTACCGTGACCATCGAAGCGGCGCAGGGGGTCACGACCGGTGTCTCGGCGGCTGATCGCATCACCACTATCCGTGCAGCCATCGCAGACGGCGCCAAACCGGGTGATCTGCACCGCCCGGGTCATGTTTTCCCGCTGCGTGCGCGAACCGGTGGGGTGCTTACCCGCCGTGGTCATACCGAAGCGACGGTCGATCTGATGCAGCTGGCTGGCCTCAAACCGTTTGGTGTGTTGTGTGAATTGACCAAAGAAGATGGCTCGATGGCGCGTCTGCCAGACTTGGTTGCGTTCGGTCGCAAGCACCAGATGCCGGTGCTGACCATCGAGGATCTGGTGCAATATCGTCAATTGTTGTCAGAACGTACAGCCTGAGCCTCATACGAAATTGTAATAAGGCAAAAATTTGGTTAACCTTTGTCCGTGCCCCCACCACACGGCACTCATTTTTTAGACGAATCTGGACAAAAACTGTTCATTCAAAAAAAAATGAGGGTTTTAATGCATTTATCTGTGGTGGGGACTATGCAAAGTAGGATTTTTTTGTGCCATAATCACGCCGCTTGCTAAACGTCTGGCGAGTTCAAGGGAGCTTTAAAAAATGAAAAAATTGTTGTTGGTAGGTGTTGTTGGTCTGTCCGCTCTGCTGGGCGGTTGTGCAAACACCAGCGAACTGGAAACTTCCGTTCAGAATCTGTCTAACAAAGTTGACCAACTGGCTCAAGATGTTAGCGCAGTTCGTGCTGATCAGTCCAAAATCGCTGCTGATGTTGCCGAAGCCAAGCAAGAAGCTATGCGTGCTAACCAGCGCATCGACAACATGGCTACTTCCTACAAGAAGTAATCCATGCGAAAAAAATGGCGCAGTTTTGCGCCATTTTTTTTTGCCTGAAATTCACCGTATCTCCACTATTCCCACAGCACCTTTTTCGTACTTGACCCATGAGGTCATGCCGGTCTCCCGGCACTCCCCCATCATTACCAGCCAGTTCGATTCCGATCAGTAGAGCAGACTATAGAGTTTGCGACGGTAGCTCTGTGCCGCCGGTGTGCTGCCCATGGTCGCCAGAATATCGAGATAGGTCTTTCTGGCATCGCCGAATGCCAAATCCCGCTTGAGGATCTCCAGCAGCAGTCCCAACGCCTCTTCCTGACGGCCTGCCTGGTTGTATTGCACCGCCAGATCCTGAGTCAGGGCAAAATCATCAGGCTGTTCTGCATGGCGGGCTTCCAGCGCGCGCAGCTCCGGGCTGTCTGCCGCTTGCAGGGCCAGCGCCAGTCGTGAGCTCAGGGTATGGAAGTGGCCATCCTGCGCCGCCATCGGGATGGTGCCGAGGCGCTCCTGCGCTTCATCCAGCAGGTTGAGGTCGAGGGCAGCTTGAATGAGCCACAGGCTGATGTCGTGACGTTCAGGAGCCAGCTGGTGTGCCTTGGTCAGATGGGCATAGGCGATGCTGGGCTGCTCGTCAGCCAGCGCCTGTTGTCCCTTGGCCAGCAACTCTTCCTCTTCTTTGGGGGCGAAGGCGGAGAAATACTGGCGCAGGGTGGCTTCATCCTGCGGCCCTTCGATGATCCCCTGTTCGTCAGGGCGACCCTGATGGAACAGCACCAATGCGGGCAGGGCGCGCAGGCCGAGCTGGCTGGCCAGCGGTTGCAGTTGGGGATCGTTCATATCCACCTTGGCCAGGGTGACCTGCTCATTGGCGGGCCCAACCAGTGATTCGATCAGCGGTGTCATCCCCTGGCACTCCGGCATCTGCGGAGCATGGAAATAGATGACGACCGGCTTCTTCATGGACGCATCGATAAGTTCAGCGTGAAAATTCTGGGGAGTAATGTCGACGATCATGAGTTGGACTCTTCAGAAAGGGTGTTGAGTAACATGGGGTTAAGCGAGTGGCAATTCAAGCGCTCATCCAGCCGGTAAAAGGTCACGGGGGCTGCCGTCGCCGCGAGACTGAACCAGCCGCTGGCAAAGGGCCAATCCTGTACCTGATAAGGGGTGTCATCGAGTCGGTT
Organism: Aeromonas sp. R2-2; assembly: GCF_040908355.1. Classification (NCBI taxonomy): domain Bacteria; kingdom Pseudomonadati; phylum Pseudomonadota; class Gammaproteobacteria; order Aeromonadales; family Aeromonadaceae; genus Aeromonas; species Aeromonas sp. R2-2. The sequence continues at coordinate 45,423 of NZ_JBFODQ010000078.1, forward strand.
GTCGAGTCGCCATCCTTCCTCCGGGAGAAACCGTACCTTCTCCAGTCCCGCCGCTATGCCGCCACCGTGGGCTTTCAGTACCGCCTCCTTGCGCGACCAGAGCCGGTAGAAGGCACTCTCCTGCTCTTGGGCAGGCAGTGCGCAGAGCCACTCATATTCACTCTGTGCATAAAACCGGCGGGCCAGGGGGAGGGGATGATGCCGCCGTTTGCCCAGTTCGATATCCACCCCAAGCGGCCCATGCGGGCAGAGCGCCAACACCAGCCAGCTGCCACTGTGGCTCAGATTGAACTGCCAAGCATCATCATGCAGTCGGGGCTTGCCGTGGGGGCCGTTGCAAAATTGCAGACTGGCGGCAGGTTGTTGCAGCCGCTCAGCCAATAGCTGGCGCAGCAGGGCGCGGCTCACCAGATATTCCTGACGCCGTTCAGGATGGGTCATGGCTTGCCAGATATGCTGCTCATCGGTTGACAGCCATTCAGGCAATTGAGCAAGCAGTTCCTGGCATACCCTGGCCGGTTTTAACAAAAAAAGATCGGTTTCGATCATGATTTTTCACTTTAAAAAGGTGCTGAAGCAGGGATAAAAGCCAGTTATCTATGAGGCTCAAGGCTCTTTTTGCGATTGTATATTGTTTGGGCATGATCACATTAATTATGAAAAATCGTGCATTTCCTTGCAAAAATGTGAGCTTGATAGGGATTTTCACTTGCCTCGATAGAATTCTTGGATATAGTCGGGTGCTGTTGCCTTATAAATTGCCCTTTGGGGCCGTATTTTAACAAGATTTACTATTTAGCGGGGATAAAGGATTGCGCCACCTGATGCTACTGCTGGTCGCGCTCGGAATGGTGGGTTGTGCCTCGGCACCCCAACCCGAGGTCGCGAGCAAGATCGAAGTTTCCATGGTTGAACCTGTCATCGAACCGGAAGCTTCCCAGACACCCGATGTGAATGAAATCCTGACTGTATATAAAGAGTGGCGTGGTGTTCCGTACCGTATGGGTGGCAGCAGCCAGCGCGGTATCGACTGTTCCGCCTTTGCCCGTGAAGTGTTCCGCAATGCCGTCGGTATCGAATTACCCCGCGATACCCGCTCCCAAGTCCATGAAGGGACGCGCGTTTCCAAGCAGGATCTGGTCGAGGGTGACCTGGTCTTCTTCAAAATCAATCGTCGTCTCAACCACGTTGGTATCTATGTCGGCAATGGTGAATTCATCCACGCCTCGACTCGCGCCGGTGTGACACGCTCCAAGCTGGATAGCCAATATTGGCGCAACAAGTTCTGGCAAGCTCGCCGGATCGATATCTGAGTCAGGCTGGACAAACGGCTCGCAGTACGGACTGTTTTTCCAACCTCACTTGAACCGGGCTCGATAGCCCGGTTTTTTATTGCCCTCGTTTAGACTTTCCCGAGTCAAATCACTATAGTGTGGGCCCGTTTTCTTCGGCAGGCTCAGCATGAAACCCCGCATCCCATCAGCCGGTGGCCCCAAGTCGGGCGACCGCAAATCCGGACTTCACTCCCGTAATCGCCATCAGGCGGGTTACGACTTTGAGGCGCTCTGCCTGCGAACTCCCGAATTGGCCGCTCATGTCTTTATCAATGACTACGGCACCCGCACCATCGATTTTGCCGATCCCGATGCAGTGAAGACTCTCAATCGCGCCCTGCTGGCCCATCACTACGGGATTGCCCACTGGGACTTGCCTGCCGGTTACCTCTGCCCGCCTATCCCGGGACGGGTGGACTACCTGCACTGGGCGGCCGACCTGCTGGCCGAGAGCTCAGGCCAGCTCCCTACCGGCAAGGGGGTGAGGGTGCTGGATATCGGGGTGGGGGCAAACTGCATCTATCCGTTGCTGGGTGCCCGCGAATATGGCTGGCGTTTTGTTGGATCGGATATCGATCCGGTCTCGGTCAAGGCGGCCACCCTGCTAGCCAGGAGCAACGGACTCGGCAACCAGATTGAGTGTCGTTTGCAGGGTAACCCCAACCATGTGTTTCGCGGCATCATAGGGCCGAAGGAGCGCTTCGCTCTGACGCTGTGCAATCCGCCGTTCCATGCGTCGCTGGAAGAAGCGAGCAAGGGGACGGAGCGCAAGCTGCGCAATCTGGGCAAGGAGGTGACAGGCGCTCCTGTGCTCAACTTCGGCGGCCAGAAGGCCGAGCTCTGGTGCGAAGGGGGCGAGGCGGCGTTTCTGGCCAACATGATTGCCCAGAGCAAGGAGTTTGCCACTCAGTGCCTCTGGTTCAGCTCGCTGGTGTCGAAAAAAGAGAACCTGTCGGGGGCGAAAAAGGCGTTGAGCCGGGTGGGTGCGCGTCAGGTACGGGTGATCGACATGGCGCAGGGCAACAAGGTGAGCCGGATCCTCGCCTGGTCCTTTCTGGATGAGGAGGGATTGCGTTGCGGCTGGTCGAGCGCGCGCTGAGTCCCCACCACAAGGCCCGATGAGGGCCTTTTTTCATGATGAGCCCCGCGAATTTCCCCTGCTGGCGGCATCTTTGGCAATCGATTTCCTCATTGGCAGATCGTGCTGGTTTACATGGTGTAAGTAGTTACTTCCGCCTTGGTACAGGTGTACGCCGAGATTTTTTTGCACTTACAGCTGAAACTTTAATAAAATAGGACTGGTTAGACCTCTTTACAGGCATTGAATCAAATAGGGATCGGTAGATGAAAGTTGTCGATTTTCTGAAGCGCAAGCGCGAAATTCTGGCGCAGCACCCCTTTGAGCTCAAGGATTGGCTCTCTCCGGCGATCCGCGACTACTGGCGTGAGTTTCAGCAAAAGGCACATCTTCACCCTTTGCTGGGTCGTGTGCTGGACTTGCAAGCCGAGTCCCAGAGCGAGCAGCAACAGGATGCAGCAACCGTGGCACAAGTAGCCAACGGTCAGCCTGCCGTGGCTCAGGAACCCGCAGTTGAGCTGGGGGCCGAGGCGGCCGAGCTTTATGCCGCCCTGCAGGCCCGCATTGGTGAAGAGACCCATGTCGGCGAGTGGCTGCACGTCAGCCAGCAGATGATCGATCAGTTTGCTGCCGTGACCGGGGATCACCAGTGGATCCACACCGATCCGGAGCGTGCGGCCGCCGAGTCCCCCTTCAAGACCACCATCGCTCACGGCTTCCTGACCCTGGCGCTGCTGCCGCAGTTGACCGGCTCGGTCGACGAGGCCACCCCCGAGTTTCCGACCGCCCGCATGGTGGTGAACTTCGGGCTGGATCAGGTGCGTTTCCCATACCCCATCAAGGTGGACAGCAACATCCGCGCCCGCACCAAGCTGGCCCGGGTCACCCCCATCAAGGGCGGATTGGAGTTGCTCAAAGAGATCAAGGTTGAGATCGAAGGGATCCGCCGCCCGGGTTGCGTCATCGAGTCGGTGACCCGCATCTACTTCTGAGCCCCCTCATCGGCATGAATGGTGAAACGGGCCCGCTGTCGTGTGCAACGAACAGCGGGCCCGTTTTTTTGCCTGTTTGTTGCAAGGGTTGAGGCGTCAGCCATAGCGCGCCGACCCCAGCTTGATATGACTCACAAAACGGTGCGCCGTGCAGTTAGCCAGCTCTCATTTTGGCGAGATAGCCGCGTGAGGCGATAGCATGTTATGCCACTATTGGCTTCTTACTCCCGATCCTGGAGACAATAGTGCCCATCAATAACAAGATTATTCTGCCACTGCTGCTGAGCCTCACCATCCTGCTGATCCCGACCCACTGGATCCCGCTGGAGGGGATCACCGTCATCGAGCAGCGGGTCGTGGCCATTTTCGTGCTGGCCGCCCTCTGCTGGATCCTGGAGCCCATCCCTATCTTTGCTACCTCGGTGCTGATCATCGTGCTGGAGCTGCTGCTGCTCTCCGACAAGGGGCTCTGGTTCATGACTGCCGACAAGGCAGAGCCGGGCTTTGGTGAGCTGCTCAAGTCCACCGAGGTGATGGCGACCTTTGCCTCGCCGGTTATCATGCTGTTTCTCGGCGGTTTTTTCCTCGCCATTGCGGCGACCAAATACCATCTGGACGTCAATCTGGCGCGGGTGCTGCTGCGCCCGTTCGGTCAGGACCCCCGGATCGTCATGCTGGGGCTGATGTTGATCACCGCCACCTTCTCCATGTTTATGAGCAATACCGCCACCACCGCCATGATGCTGGCCATCCTTACCCCGGTGCTGGCTGCGTTCCCCGACAAGGACCCGGCCAAAATCGGCTTTGTGCTGGCCATTCCGCTGGCGGCCAACCTCGGCGGGATCGGCACTCCCATCGGCACTCCGCCCAACGCAGTGGCCCTCAAATACCTGACCGGCGAGCATGCCATCTCGTTCGGTCAGTGGATGGGATTTGCGGTGCCCTTTGTGGTATTGCTGTTGCTGCTTGGCTGGTTTCTGCTGGGGCGCTTCTTCCCGAGCACCCTCAAGCGGATGGATCTCAAGATTGAGGGGCGCTTTATGCAGACCCCTCGCGCCTGGGTGGTCTACCTCACCTTTATCACCACCATAGTGCTCTGGCTGCTGGGGGATCTGCACGGCATGAGCTCCTACGTGGTCGCCATGATCCCGGTAGCGGTGTTCCTGACCACCGGCATCATCACCAAGGACGATCTGCACAAGATCTCCCTCGACGTGCTCTGGCTGGTCTCGGGCGGTATCGCGCTGGGGCTGGCGCTGGAGGACTCCGGGTTGGCCGAGCGGCTCATCACCCATATTCCGTTCCACGAATACTCCACGCTGGCGGTGCTGGTCGGCGCCTGTCTGCTGGCAGTGGTGATGGCCAACTTTATGTCCAATACCGCAACCGCCAATCTGCTGCTGCCACTGGTGGCGGCACTGGCGGTCAGCATGCCGGAGCTGGCCGAGTGGGGCGGCAGTCATACCCTGATCCTGGCGGTTACCATCTCGGTCTCGCTTGGAATGTCGCTGCCCATCAGTACCCCGCCCAATGCGCTAGCCCACGCCACCGGTCTGGTGGAGAGTCACCAGATGGTGCGCATCGGCGTCATCATGGGGCTGGTCGGTACCCTGTTGGCGATGGTATGGATCTACCAGATTGCCGCTTGGGGGCTGATCTGAGCCTACGGCCGGTTTCTCATCTGTTGCCTGCTCCATCATCGGAGAAGTGCCATGGCAGGTGATGACCAAAACAGAAAGAGGAGCCAACTTGGCTCCTCTTTCTGTTTGCAGTTGACTCAGAAACTGGCGCCCAGATTGAGCAGGTGCCTGAATTCGGTCTCTTTGTACTTTTGCTCGAGACCGACGAAATGTACTTCGCCATCTTCCCACTCCATCTCGCTCGACCAGGAGAGGCGCAGGTGGTCGTTGAAGTAGTAGCGCAGGCCCACGCTGCCGGTCACATCTCGATTCAGAGTGATATAGGGTGAGGGTTGATCCAGATAGAGCAGATAGCGCCCCTGACTGAACAGCTCCAGTTTTTCCCGCCATATCGGGATGGGTTGGCGATAATCCCAGTTCATGCTGGCAAAGGGGTAGTCGATGATTCGGTTGCCTTTGAAGAGCAACCCAATCCCGCTCTCTTCTCTGAAGTAGGCCTTGCGCAGACCCCCTTGTGCTACGAACTCCAGCCGACGGCGCTTCTCGTTCCAGAAGCGGTAACCCGGCCCGGTACCATAGTCGAGGCTGAGGTAGTTGCTTTCCAGCATGTCATATTCGGCATTGAGCGAGCTGCGCACAAACCACTGCTGATCGAAAAAGTAGTCAATGGTCGGGTTCAGTTTGTAGTCGTGGTTATCGGTGACGCTGTCAGACGTTTCGTAGGAGTACTCTCCGGAGAAGCTGTAGCGCCAGTCCAGATTGGCCAACTCGGTCTTGCCCTTGAAGTTGACGTTGTTGGTGTGCTTGTCCTTGTGTTTGAGCTTGATGTTGAGATCGCCACTACCGGTCCAGAGCCAGGCCTTGCGTTCATCCTGCTCATCCTTGAACAGGGTGAATCCACCTTTGGCGGTCGCCTTGGGTTTATCCTGATGCTCTAGTCGCCAGCGCTTGATGGCATCTCGCTTGACGGTAACGGCACCGGTATAGGGCAAAGAGATGCGTACCGACTCATCGCCAATCTCTTCGATGGTACCGGTCAGACGATCGCCATTGTTCATCCAGAGGATGTCCTTGGCCCACAAGGAGTGACAGGCCAACAGGAGCAGGAGGGGCAGGAATTTCATGAGGTAAGGTGACTCCGGTGCGACTCGGGCGCTGGTGACTTAGCCACTGACAAGTTGGCTGCTGATGGTGCGGGGCAGGCCGTTTTTGCTCTCCAGCGCCGCCGTCACCTCATCCTGCATCACGTCAGGTGCACTGATAAAGCTCTCTATGGCCGGAGATAGCACCAGTGGGGCGCCATTTTCAAGCTCATCTTCGGTGCGGGAGAGCGGGGAGTGTACCTCCAGCCAGCGCCGACCATCCGGTTCGATGGCCACCTTGACCGGTTGATTGATGACCCGTACCGGCGTGCCGATCGGCACAATCTTGAACAGGGCCTCGATATCGTCAGGTCGCAGCCGGATGCAGCCTGCACTTACCCGCAGGCCAACGCCAAAATCCTTGTTGGTGCCGTGGATCAGGTAGTCGCGCTTGCCATAGCCAAGGCGCATGGCGAACTTGCCAAGGGGATTCTCCGGGCCGGGGGGCACTACGGCGGGCAGGGTGATCCCTTTTTGCTCCAGCCAGGATTTGCGCACCATGGGGCCGGGCACCCAGGTCGGGTTGGGATTCTTCTCGATGACCGTCGTGGTCATCTCGGGTGTTTCGCGGCCGATATCGCCAATCCCGATGGGCAGCACGATGACCTCGCTCTTCCCTTTGGGGAAGTAGTAGAGACGCAGTTCGGGCAGATTGATGACGATCCCCTCGCGAGGCACATCAGGCAGCAGCATCTGGGTGGGAAGCGTCAAGCGGGTACCCGGCTTGGGTAAATAGGGATCTACACCCGGATTTGCCTCAAGCAGTGCCAAAAATCCAATTTGCGTATTTTTGCCAACCAGCTCCAGATGTTCATTCTGTTGGATAATGTAATCCTCCAGCTCACCGATGAGGCGACTCCCGGCAGGTGGCAGCGGGTAGCGTTTGGCCTCTGCCGGCGCGGCGCAAAGCAGGATGGCTGCCAGCAGCATGGAAAGGGCAGGCGTTATGGAGAGGGGCATGAGTTTTGGCAATTGCATAAGGAGATCCATCAGTTCAATCGGGGCGGAACATCATCAACACAGCCGCCAGAATGGCGCGATTGTTCCTCAATCAGCCCATGATTACCAGCTTGCTGCGCACCCGCAATGATGTGGGGATACATAGGAAACCTGCCAAAATCGGCATCACCCATAAATTTGAGCGCCAAGCAGGAAAAATAGACGCCTGATGGCAATGGGGGAATATCACGACGTGGATAATGGCTGGGTGTGCGAGCGGGTGGATACAGGGCCATACAAGAGTGGCCTCGCAACGTAAGCCGTGCGTAAAGCAATGTGAGCCTGCTCTCAGATATCTGATTCAGCCATTTGATATATAAGAAATTTTTGTTGCATCCTCGGCCCAGCTTGGGTAAAACTCTCTCCCCACGGAGAGATGCCGGAGTGGCCGAACGGGATTGACTCGAAATCAATTGTGGCAGCAATGCCACCCAGGGTTCGAATCCCTGTCTCTCCGCCACATACCAAGCCCAACCTATTGAATAGGTTGGGCTTTTTCATTATTTTACTTTTGCTGATGTACCATTCAATATGCCATCGGGTATTGACTGGCATAGAACATCACTGAACAGCGTTGGACATTTTTTCATTCCAGCTCTTAGTGAAAATTCCTCTATTTTGCGTTCGAGGTTGGTCAGCTTGGACTATTCCAGTGGATGGGAACCAGACACCTCTTTGGCGTGATCTTCCCGAGGATAACTCATGCCTGTTAGGGGGTTAAATGAGGCCTTTTATGCTGCAAGAGTTTGAACCACTGTGAATTCGATTTGGATCGTTTGGTTACCAGAGAGACTGCTTACCGAGCGTTTTGACCTTCTGCAGGCGGTAGTAGGGATAGGTCATGACAATCCAATCTTCCTTATCTTTATGAATGATCTTGGCAATATAGAGAAAGTCGTTGTGCATCACCGAATACACATTGCTATGGAGATCCTGATGTGGTGTTGTTCGAGTCACTCTATTTGCAATGAAAATGACAGTATCACCACGTTTCCCTAACAAGCCTTCATGTTTAAGCACTTCACCCGTGGCCTTGTCATGTACAACGCTCTTGGCATAACCAAACTTGCAGGTTGAGTAAAATGAGAAATCATCACGCTCATATTGTTGCTGATAATCACATCCGAGCCCATTGATAAATGGCGTTGCAGAATAAACTAGCAATAGAGTGAAACTAATCCATTTTATGGATTTGAAGCTGACCCAATTCTTTATCATATCCATAGAGGTAAGTTCCTTCAGATTCACCAACGGTTTGCTCGATTTTTGTTATTTCATCATCACTGAGCTCTGAATAGCCACAGAGATTTGCATTGTTGATCTTATTGCAGCTTATTGGCGTGTCGAGGGTGGTAATGAATAACGACCATAATGCAACAAGCGTGAACGCGCTGTAAAAAATAACATTAACAAAAGTGGAGCCTAATTTATGGAGCTTGTATTGATGGCTAAAAATCGATTTTTCTATTTCAAAAGAAGTATCTTGGTCAACGGCAGGGCTATCTATGGATATGTCAGACTCAATGTTATCATTGGCGTTCAAGACAGAGTGAAATATATATCCTCGCCGATGACGCGTTTCAATTATGGGACCATCGGTAATTTCTGCTAACGCTTTTCTGATGTTTTTTATGGCGACGGTCAACGAATTTTGCTGTACAACCTTGCTGGGCCAGCCAGCCTCCATCAACGCCTCTTTGGATACCAGTACGTCTGGCTGATCCATCAAACATTGCAAAACCAGTATTTCACTACTGCTCAATTGTGCTGTTGTCGAGCCATTAACAAGTAGCTCACCACTATTTATGTTTAGCGAAATCATATCTCAATGTCACCAAGTATCAGATCATTCAACTTTAGAATAGTGGGCGTGTTTAAAATCAAGTTGATATTGTACATTATTTGTTAGCAATACTGCAATCAACATTCCATGATCACGTCTGTATATCAAGTTGTACGCCTGTAGAGAGCTCCATGTTTGGCGATATGTTGTTTGCAGTAGGGGATTGAAAATCGTGAAGAAAAGCATGCGCGATGATTCTCATTGAACATTAAGCCTTCAACAGATACCAAACCGCGATATAGGTCTGCAGACAGCTTCTGGAGGGTATCCAGCACTACGGAGTTTTGGGAGTCTATCTATATCAGCTGTGGGTGTGCCTGAGTGGTTAATGAATGCCATTTGTAGGGGGCGGCGCAGCAAGCATTGTATCTGTTGTTGAGAATAAATTTCAACGACTGCGCAAATGTGGCTTGATAATGCTCAAATTGCCGTCTTTATAGGTAGTTTTTTCACTTTTCACAGAAAAATCATCCTTTTTTCACTCAATTGTCATGGTTTCGAGTGGAAACAAACATGTCGTGTGGATATATTTTCTCTCGCCGTTTTCAAGCCTCTTAGACAGCATCAATAGGGTTGGAAATGGCGGCAAGTAGCCAGTTGGTGAGCAAAGGTAAATCGGAAGTTTATTTATAAAGTAAACTCCGGCATCCCGCGCAACCAGAGAAGGGATAACTCAAATCGCGCCATTGCCTCTTTGTCTGATATGAATCGGCAGAGTGGCGGCCGTTTTTTTGCATGGATGCCCACCGGAATATGTCATTTCCGTGCGGTAGCTATGGCAAGAGAAAATTGGATTAAAGCTTATTGTCGGGAATGTGTCATTTCCGTGCGGTAGCCATGGTATTTTACTAGCAGTCGACAGCCTGGCGTACAAACGATAGTGCTAGGTCGCTTATTCAAACTTAATGCCACATCTTTATCTATTACCAGAGGTGTTCAATCAAAGCGCAATGTTGATACAAAGACGCAGTCCTGCTGTGGTATTAAAAGATGTCACCTTCGGATTATTGATGAGGGAGCTGAAGACCCGTTTTGGCAATTATCGCATGGGATATGCCTGGGCCTTGCTGGACCCATTAATTACCATCTCCGTATTCTGTGTCATATTTGGTCTCAGGCAGCGTAATGGTTTCGGTGGGGTTGAAGCGCCGGTGTTTATTGCCAGCGGTTATTTACCCTTTTTGATGTTTAGGAGTACTGCGAATCGCCTAATTTCGGCGGTCAGTGCCAATAAAGGACTATTTTGCTATCGCCAGGTCACTGTCTTTGCCACCCTGTTCTCCCGATTTGTACTGGAGTCCATTATAGGGATATTGGTGGCTATTGTATTAATCCTGATTCTGGTCTGGTCTGGTTTTGATGCGATACCCGATGACCCGCTGGCGGTGATCATGGGGTATGGCACCCTGATGATCTTCTCATTTGGCCTCGGTACTCTGCTCTGCATTGTGAGCAGTCTTTCAGCCGAAGTGGACAAATTAATTCCGATCTTGATGCGTCCTCTACTCTGGATATCGGCAGTCTTTTTCCCGCTGGCGGCGGTACCGCAAAATTATCAGCATCTGCTGCTCTGGAATCCGATCGTGCATGCGCTCGAATTGATACGCAGTGGCTGGATTGCCGGTTTTCAAACTCAGGGGGGAAGTTGGAATTATCTGCTCGGAACCACCTTGATAATTCTGGCGTTTGCGATGAGTGCCTATCGCTTGAGCCACCCTCGACTGATTGCAAGTTAAAAAATGATAACCCTCGAAAATGTCAGCAAATATTACCCCACCAAATTTGGGCGTAATTATGTCTTGAAGGATGTGAACTTCACTCTGCCGGGAGATAAAAATATCGGCATTCTGGGTGCCAACGGGGCGGGTAAATCCACCCTGTTGCGCCTGCTTGGCGGCATGGATATGCCAAGCCGGGGCAAGATCACCCGCCACAGTCGGGTCTCCTGGCCGCTGGCGCTGAGCGGTGGATTTCAGGGCAGCATGACGGGTCGTGAAAATACCCGTTTTATCTGCCGGATCCATGGCATTCACGACACGCGCCGGGTCGAGGAGTGGGTCAAGGGCTTTTCCGAGATAGGCCAGCACTTCGAATTGCCTATCCGGGGTTACTCGAGCGGGATGAAATCCAAATTCTCGTTTGCGGTCAGTATGGCGTTTGATTTTGATATCTATCTGACCGACGAGATCACCTCGGTAGGGGATGCCAGGTTCAAGCAAAAGTGCATCGATGTCTTCAACCAGAAGCGAGAAACGGCGAGCCTCATCATGGTCTCCCACGATATGAATACCCTGCGCAAGCAGTGTGACATGGGGATTGTCCTGAACAATGCCAGCCTGACCCTCTACCCAGATATAGAAGAGGCCATCGCGGTCTATAAAAACCTGTAATTACAGCTCTCACATTTATTTTTCAATCACTTGCCACGATGCCATTTCGGTTCGCGCGATGCGGGCCGATTGCCATCATCACTCCGGATAGTCATGAACACCAGCACCCTTAAGACGCATATCGGTCGCAAGCTGCGCAAATTCAGGCGCGACCCCAAACGCTTCCTTATCGATTCAAAGGGATATCGGGCTGCCCGTTTCTCATGGAAAAAGGCCATCAGGCTGGGCAGCTTTCTCTGGGTCTTGCTCTGCTTTGGCGTGGCGACCCTCTATTACGTTGCCGTCGCCAGTGATCGCTATGTCAGCGAAGCGAGCATCATCGTCAAGCAGGCCGATCAGCTCAAGATGATGCCGGATGCCCTCTCCATGCTGGGGCTGGGGGGTAGCAATCATCAGGATGTGCAGGTGCTGCATGCCTATCTGGGCTCATGGGACATGCTGCAGCGGCTCGACAAGGCGCTCGACCTCAAGGGGCACTATCAGAGTGGTCACGCTGATTGGCTTTCACGACTCCCGCGGGATGCCAGCAATGAAGAGTTTCTCGCCTACTACCGTGACCATCTCACCCTCACTCTCGACGAGCTGTCGGGGATCCTGACCATCCGGCTACAGGCATTCGAGCCAGAGTATGCCCGCGAGGTGGTGGCCCTGATGCTGAAAGAGGGGGAGGGCTTTATCAATCGGCTGGGTCATCAGGTCGCCCTTGAACAGCTCACCTTTGTAGAAAGCGAGGTAGCCCGTTCCCACGAACGGTTACAGGCCGAGCGGGACAAGATGCTGGCGTTCCAGAATCGCCACAAGCTGATGAGCCCGGAGGCAACCAGCAGCGCCATGCTGGGGTTGGTGTCCGAGCTGGAGGCCGAGTTGGTGCGTCAGGATACCGAGCTCAAACGGCTGCAAATCTACATGAACCCCAAGGCACCTGATGTGGTGGCGGCCAAAGACCGGGTGGAAGCACTGACCCGCCAGTTGGCACAAGAGAAGCGGCGGCTGACCAGCAACGACGAACAGTCGCTTAACGAGGTCAATGCAGATTATCAGGCGGTGCAGGTGCAGACCCAGCTGGCGGCCGACATCTACAAAACTGGGCTGGTCAGTCTGGAGCAGGCTCGGGTCGAAGCCTATCGCAAGCTCAAGCACCTGCTGGTGGTAAGCACGCCAAGTGCCGCACAGGAGGCGCAATACCCGCGTCGCCTCTACAGCCTCGCCACCATTGGCGTGTTGCTCTGCCTCTTCTACGGCCTGGTGGTGATGGGGCTCGCCACCCTGCGCGAACATCAGGATTGATGCCCAGTGCCACCCGCCAGTGCGGGTGGCTACACCAATTGATACTCATCCTTTTCAATACCCGATGGCGCAATGTATAAACTTGCGCCCGCAGGAGTTTACCTTGATTTCAACCTTGCTCTCTCGAACCCGTTACCCCGGCCGCAACCGGCGGTTAACGTCCATCCACTTTACTATCCGCGCCGCCTCGCTGGCGCTCGTCACTGCGCTGATTATCCCTCCTGCTTACGGGTTGGGCGTCGCCCAAGAGGCAGCGCCGGTGCGCAAGGTGGTGAGCGACACTCAGACTCGCGATCCCGTCTTTGGCAACTGGCTGTTTCGCGGCGAGTTTGCCCGTGAATCATTCAACGGGTTCAACCCCGATTACCGCATCGCCATCGGCGACAAGCTGCAGGTGCAACTGTGGGGCGGGGTCGAGTTTGATCAGAGCCTGCTGGTCGATCACCAGGGCAATATCTTTCTGCCCAAGGTCGGGCCGGTCAAGGTGGCCGGGGTGCGCAACGAGCAGCTCAATGACACCTTGCTTGGCGCCATCACCCGCGTCTATCAGAAGAACGTCAGCGTCTACGCCACCCTCGATGTAAGCCAACCGGTCAAGATCTTCGTCACCGGCTTTGTCAATCAACCCGGCCTCTATGCCGGTCAATCGGGGGATTCCATCCTCTATTTTCTCGACAAGGCGGGTGGCATCTCCCCCGAGCGGGGCAGCTATCTGGATGTAGCGCTCAAGCGCGGTGGCAAGACCCTGCGCAATTTCAACCTCTACCAGTTTTTGCTAAACGGCAATCTGCAGCCGACCCAGCTGCGCGATGGCGATACCCTGGTGGTGGCGCCGCTGCGCTATCAGAGCACGGTGCGCGGCAAGGTGGCCAATGCCAACAAGTTTGAGATGGCCACTCCCCATATGACCCTGGCCGAGCTGCTGCAACTGGCCAGACCCGATGCCGATGCCACCCATATCCGGGTCAGCCGCAATCAGGGGGAAGATATCCGGATGGATAACTATCCCCTCAGCGATGCAGCTACTCTGGCCAGGGTAATGGTCAGCAGCGGCGATACAGTAGAGGCTATCGCCGACAAGCGCTATGCCTCCATCGCGGTGCGCATTGAGGGGGAGCACGATAGCGAACAGGAGGTGGTGCTGCGCTACGGCGCGCGGTTGGGCGAAGTGCTCAACGGCCTGAAGTTGACCCGCGATGCCGATATCAGCGCCATCCAGCTCTATCGCGATTCGGTCAAGGTACGCCAGAAAGAGATGCTGGGCTCCTCCCTCAAGGCCTTTGAAGCGAGCATTCTTACCGCCCGCTCTGCCTCCGATGGTGAAGCGAGCTTGCGCAAGAGCGAGGCGGATCTGCTGATGCAGTGGGTTGCGCGGGCCAAAGAGATCGAGCCGAGCGGTCAGGTGGTGCTGGCCAACGCCCCCAACCTGGAAGAGGTACGTCTTGAGCCCGGCGACATCATCCGCATTCCGCGCCAGACCAATCTGGTGATGGTGCACGGAGATGTAATGTTCCCGAACGCCATTCTGGCGGATCAGAAACGCACCGTTGCTGACTATATCAATTTGGCCGGCGGCTTTACCCAGAAGGCGAGCAACTCGCGTATCCTGTTGCTGCATCGCGACGGCACCTTTAGCCAGATAGAGAAGGGGGAACTGGACGATAGCGATATTCGCGTCACCCCGGGCGACGAGATCTTTGTCTTGCCGCAAGTCGAAACCAAATCGCTGCAAATTACTAAAGACTTTACCAGCGTGCTTTACCAGATCGCCGTGTCGGCGGGTGTGCTGGTAGCTCTGTGATGGCTGAGGGAAAACAGAAGTTATTCAATAAAGAGCTAAAAACCTCATTTGAGGTAGACGGTGATAGTGTTTATGTTTGCCAAGCCAATGTTTATAACACTGAGTTATACAGCTCACTGCAATTAATTGCGGATTCAAATTCTGGAAAAAAAATATTTAAGAGGAATATAGTTGAGAACGGACTATTGAAAACGGTTTTTTTTACAGAAAGAAATGACTCGGTTGTGAATTTATCTGTGGTTTTAAAGAGTCGAAATGCAGGAGTCCACTTAGCAGAAGTTATTCGTGACTTGGATGTGGTTAGAGTGGGAATGCAGCGAAGCGATAAGTTAAAAACAGTTGGAAATAGTATTTGTGTATCTATTGCAACGTATCCTGCTCGAAAGAAGTCGTTAATGGATACAATAGAATCTTTAATTAGGCAGGTAGATTATCTCTTGCTGTATTTAAATGAGTATACCTGCATTCCTGATGAAATCAGTAATCATGCATTTAGAGAAAAGATTGTATGTGTTATTGATGAAGATGGTGCTAGGCGAGCTGAAGGTAAGTTTCATTGGATGCATCGGATTGATGGTTTTTATTTGCCGTGTGATGATGACATTATATATCCCGCTGACTATATCGTAAAGACTATACAGGCTATTGAGTTATCTGGCAGAAAGGCCGTCGTTGGCTATCATGGGGTCGTATTTAATGACTCTGTAGCAAGTTTTAAAGGGGATAGAAAGTTTTTCTATAAATTTACAGAAGAACTCAGAGGGAATAAAAAATGTCATTTGTTGGGCACAGGTGTGCTGGGGTTTCATACTGAACTTTTTAAAGAGATAGATACTCACCTTTTACATAAATATCCATTTGCGGTAGATCCTGCTTTCGCGGTTATATGTAAAAGTAACAATATAGACATGCTTTGCATAGGTCATGATGAAAACTGGCTGAGATCATCACCATATATGAATTATGGTTTGCATGAAGAAAAACAAGCATTCCCAGAAAAAAAGAAGGCTGTGGACCAATTATTGCAAAAAAACAATCCTTGGGGCGGTGGATTATGTTCAGTTTTAATAGCAATAATAAAGCGACATCCTAAGTTAAGAAAGTTAATAAACAATCCTATTGAATTTATAAGAGACTCAATTTTTTTGAGGCTTTTTCATTAAAGAAAGAGAGTGAGTGATAATATGTTTGACATGAAAAATACAAAAATAGCAGTCATCGGTCTTGGTTATGTTGGCTTGCCTCTAGCCGTAGAGTTTGGAAAAAAAATATCAACAGTCGGGTTTGATATTAATGCTAAAAGAGTGAGTGAGTTACAGGAGTTCATTGACCATACATTAGAGGTCACCACTGAGGAACTAAAAAACTCAGAGTATTTAGATGTCACTAATGTTCTAGATGATATTCGAGATTGTAATGTATACATAGTAACTGTACCTACACCAGTAACAGAATATAAAACACCAGATATGGAGCCGGTGAAGGCTGCTAGCCGTATGCTGGGAAAAGTAGTTAAGAAAGGTGACATAATTATCTATGAAAGCACCGTTTACCCTGGTGCAACTGAAGAAGATGCACTTCCTGAAGTTGAGGCTGTTTCGGGCTTGAAATTTAATAAAGACTTCTTCGCTGGTTACAGTCCCGAGCGAATCAATCCTGGTGATAAAATTAACACAGTTACTACCATTCAGAAGATCACTTCAGGTTCTACACCTGAGGTCGCACAGTTTGTTGATGACCTTTATAACTTGATCATTACGGCTGGAACGCATAAAGCCTCATCAATCAAAGTAGCAGAAGCCGCAAAAGTTATAGAGAATACACAAAGAGATGTGAACATTGCATTGGTCAATGAGCTCGCTCTTATCTTCGATCGTTTGGGTATTGACACCAAGGATGTGATTGAGGCTGCAGGAACAAAATGGAATTTTATTAAAATGCAACCTGGTCTTGTTGGTGGGCATTGTATTGGTGTAGATCCATATTATCTTGCACATAAAGCAGAACAGAATGGCTATTACCCCCAAGTCATCCTGTCAGGTCGCAGAATTAATGAGGGGATGTCCTCCCATATTGCTAATAAAGTCGTCCGCTTGATGAATGGAAAGCACATTCATGTCGTGGGGTCTCGAATTTTGGTTATGGGGTTTACCTTTAAAGAAAATTGTCCCGATGTGAGAAATACGCAAGTAGAAAAACTAATTAAAGAACTGGAAGCGCATAATGCAACCGTGGATGTATATGATCCATGGGCCAACACTCATGAGTGTTGGGAGGAATATGGTCGGGAAATTGTCAAGACACCAGCAGTTAATGCATATGATGCGATTATTTTCGCCGTAGGCCATGATCGTTTTGTTCAAGGCTATGATAAAAAAGTAGATATGTTTGCCAAACAAAATAGGGTGATCTTTGATGTAAAGGGTGTCTTGCCAATACATCAAATTGATGGTCGCCTATAATATAAATATCAAGCCCCTTTATCTAGGGGCTCTTAAATCATAATGGCAATTTAAGTGAAACGTAATTTTTTAGCTAATTTTAAATCATTAAGGCAGGCAAGCCGATTAAAAAATAATATTGTAAGCGAAGGTGTCAAAGGGAATTACCAATTAGTACATGGTTTAATCCAAGAGATAGGAAAAAATGACCTTCATGCTAATGAGGCTATACGCTCAGTACTTTATTCGGTTGCCGTTGTACGAGTACTCAATGAGGCCCGGGATTATTTTCATCAACAAGGTGAAAGTGATAAAGCTTATAAATGTTTTATCTACTCGCTTGGGTTGAGAAATAGACAAAGAGAAAATATTGATTCAGAAATTTCTAGGTGTATTGATAAATGGCAGCCCGAGAAGATTTTATTCCTTGCGGAGAAAGGGTATGATGCATATAAACATACACGTTATCTAGCAATACAGGCATTAATGCACCTGTATCAGCAGAGTGAGCCTTTTGAAAAATTATCTGAAACCAATAAAAAACTAGTCAATTATTATCTGCAGACAGGGAGGTTAAAAGGTCTTTACCTTTTCTATTTAAAGGAAAAACTGTACCATAGTCACGATTCTTACGGAATTATTTTCATAGCTCTAATAAAAGGATTGAAAGATCCATTGCTTAATAGTTTGATTGTCAAGTTTTTGCATCAATACTATTCTAAGAATAGGTTTTTATCAACCAGTTATGTTGGTTTATACCTCGCAACTTTGGTGGAGGGTGGGCGTTCATCGGATGACATGCTAGCAGTAAGCTATTTATTCAAAGTGATTGCTAGTTTGCCAGAGGGAGATGAGAAGGCGTTATTAATAGCACTAAAGGATGCAAATTCAGGTGCTACATTAGATGAAATTTCAAAAAGCTTCTTCAAGCTTAAAAAAGCATCAAGTAGATATTACTTTATTCGATTGATGTCTGGAGTCAACAAAGATAATATTGTTCGGCATTTCGCTAAAAATGCATGCACATGGAAAGGCCCCGCTTTTATTGCCAAGCTATTCAAGCTGTTATTTGACTGCCAATACTATGGGCTGATTATTGAAGTTTTTCATAAACTACAAGAAGATAATCGCCAACATCCTCAAGTTTTTATATTTTATGTTAGCTCGCTTAGAAATACAGGAAAATACAAGCAGGCTAAAGAATTACTCCAGTCTGCACCTTCTCAAATACCTGAGTTGATGGTTTTATCTCAGGAGTATTATCTCAGTAAAAAGGAAAAAGACTTGAGAAAAGCATTGCAGCTTGCCTGCAAAGTATATGATCTTCAGTCTGAGAAAAATAAGCCGCGCTGGGCATTTTCAATTGTAGAGCTTATGTGTGCAGAAGGTGACTTTGAATCGGCATATAAATATGTTACTAGTCACCCGAAATATGCTAAAGAACTTATGCCACTGATCCATTTTAAAGAGGGAACTCTTACAGTTATTGAAAATGAAATAATTTCAAGACTGACGGCTGGAGAGCAATGTGACGATCTTTACTACTATCTTTCCTATCTTTACTGTGAGCGGAAAAATTATTATAGAGCAGTTGAATATATTAATGAAGCTGTGAAGCTAAAAGTTAGTCGCCGAAATTCCTTGCATTATATTCTATTGAAATCTGTGGTGGAAAAAGATTATCAAGCTTGTTTGTCATTTATCCGCAATAACCAACTAGATTCTGATATTTTATTTGCCAAGTATTATGCGTACTCTTTAATCCAGCTTGGTGCTTTCGTGGAGGCTGATAATTATCTTAGCTTGAGAGAAGGTGTATTTAATAATACACAAAAAAATGCTATTGAGAGAAAGCTGTTGCTGGCAAATTCTGCTCGCTTAGCTGGTAATCATAAAGTTTCATTTGAACTATTTTCTAGTATCTTTCCTGAAGATCAACGTTGCTTTACCTGTGCTGACAATACTAATTATTCATATGCTGTGATGAACCTGAGGTCAACTGCATCTATCATCTATGATGATTTACAACCTATGATCTCGGTGATCATGACAAATTATGGATGGTCTAACTATACATCGGTGGCTATACAGTCAATATTAGACCAAACACACAGTAATTTTGAATTGATCATTGTGGATGATCATAGTGAAAAAAATGCGTATAGAAAGTTGGCTAAGTTTATAAGGGGAAAAAAAGACAAAAGAATTAAAATTGTCAGATTGAAAAAAAATTCAGGTACATATAGAGCTAAAAATACTGGATTATCTATTTCACGAGGAAAGTATATTACTTTTCAGGATTCTGATGATTGGTCACATCCCATGCGTCTACAAGTACAATTAGAAAAATTATTATCTGTAAACGCTCTTGCTTTAGTTGTAAATTGTTGCCGAATTGATAGTGGCAGTCTGGTTAGTTTACATAAAATAAACCTTCTGCGCGAAGGACCCATTACACTGTTTTACAAGAGACTTGTGCTTGATTCTCTTGGGTACTTTGATTCAGTTAGAACCTCCGCGGATAGTGAATTTATTTCACGTATTGAAAGTTATTATGGGCCGGATTCAATATATCATATTGAAACCCCATATTACATTGCTAGCTTTCATGATCGCTCATTGACTTCTTATGGTCCTTTAAGTTTAGACCCTATATTGGGGGTAGTGGGCGCAAGGAAAGAATACTCCTTAAAGTATAAGGAGTGGCACAAAAATAATTGTAATGGTGATCTATACATGGACTTTCCACTGAATGAGAGGAAATTTCCAACTCCTCTACAACTATCACTATAATCATATTTCATATAATGAAAGTAATTAGTATTTAGGTGGTGTGATTTTGCTTTCAGTTACATTTGATAATTTAACTAGTGGTCATAATAATGCAGTAATTTGCGAAAATATTGAAGGGGTTACGTTTGAGGCATATTTTGTAAAGAAAGATAGCAATAAGCTTGTTATATTTTTCCCAGGCGCAATAGATCGCACAAAGATATCACCACCAATTTATCATCGATGGTCATGGCATGACAAAATACATGCAAATACTTTGTTTGTGAATGATCCGACTTTATATTTGTCAGATGAATTAAGAATTGGGTGGCTGTTAGGTGAAAAAAACATTAACTATACAGAACTGATGTGCTCATTCATTAATGCGTGTATATCAAGAATGTTTATAGGGGTCGATGAGGTTGTTTTTTATGGTTCCAGTGCCGGTGGATTTATGGCTTTGCAGGTTGCTGCAAATTTCCCCAATGCTAAAGTTTTAGTAAATAATTGTCAGACTAACGTTCTTAAATACTATAAATCTCACGTTGATGATCTGATTCAGACATGTTTTTCAGATATGTCTGAATCAGATATTGAAAGTTTACATGGTGAAAGAGTTGATTTAGTTAAAAGATTTAAAAATAAAAAGATTCCTCGAAAAATAATTTATATGCAAAATACAGCAGATGTTTTTCATATGATTAATCATTGCCTACCATTCATAAGTGCATTAAAAAATGAGCAGTTAGATGTTGAGTCATCATTTATTTTAGACTTGTACCGTAATGATGAAAATGGACATGGGCCTATCTCGCAAGAGTTAACTATTTCTAAGTTGAATGCTTTTTTACAGGAATAGTAATTTATATTAACCATATTGAATGTTGCTTGTGTGGAATATTTTTCATCTAATGAAATGTTATATGATCTCATAAGGACTTTTGTTTTTAATATATGTCTAGGATAGAGGGGTTAATATGTTTGTGATACTTGAAAAGTGAATGAGGTTCGTCTTGTCATTCCATTTCATCTCCAAAATAGAGTAAATGGTTGGGGGGCTGGAGGGCTTATTAGATTAGAGTCCTGTTTATTACACATATCATTTTCTTTGGGTTTGGAAACTTATGTTGTAGCAAATGAAAAATATTTTTTATCAAAAAAAATTGACGCAACAGTAATTAATAGTTCTCAAATGTGCTCAACCTATTCACCCGGATTAGATCGTAATTGTGCTGTTGCTCATAGTTGTGTACGGACAATTTTCTTTATTGACGCTGACTTATTGATAGCCCCAATTTTAAGAGATCAGCTAGTTATACGTAGCGGCCATTTACCAACGCGCTGCGCTTTTGAAATGTATCCCTGCCTCTATCTGACCAAGGAAGAGACGGAACGTTTTAATGGGGATTTTCAGGGCTGTCTAGAGTCGTTTCTGCGCGGTGAAAACCACCGGGTTGAGGGGATTGCCCTGGCCAGCAGTTGCTTGCTGATAAACCGTGAGTGGTTTTTGCAACTGGGGGGATTTGATGAACAGTTTGTCGGCCACGGCGGCGAAGATTTGGAACTGATAGACCGGCTCACCCGCCATTACCCCATTGGGCCAAGGCCGGATGACTATGCCCTCAATATCAAGGCCCAGCATCCGGGGGATTATCAGGGATTTCGCCGCTATTTCAGCTATTACGCATTGCCCCATCTCTTTGCTGGCCGATTTCTGGTGCATCAATGGCATCCGCGTCCGTTAACTCACCCTTACCATCGGCGACGGGCCGGTAACGATCCTTAACCATCCCCTCATATGAGCGAGGCGTGGCGCGGCTTCTGAGGTATGATCGCCATCCTTGACCAGCTAATACCCAACAGACTATCCCCATGTTTAACCACGAACTAATCCTCAACCACATCGACGATATATTTGGACAGGACATGCATGCTAAGCGTGTTCTTTCCCTCGCCAATGCTACCCTCGGGGTTATCGAGTCAGGTTCACTGGCCATCCACGCCATCGGTAGTGGCCTCTCCTTGGCC
>NZ_JBFODQ010000079.1:0-45132 GCF_040908355.1 Aeromonas sp. R2-2
CAGCGCAAGGCGCAGAGCAGCAACAGTCAGGATCTTCCTGCCGTCCTAGCACAGGGGGCGGGAGCCCCCGCCGCCCGCAGCAAGCCAAAACCGGGCAGCAAGCCGCGGGGCAAGCTGGGGGAGAAGGAGGAGTTCGCCATGACGGTGCCGCTCCTGATCGATGTGGATGCTGCTTTGCAGGCCGAGCTGGAGGCGATTGCCCTCAACGACGAACTGGTGCGGGTGCGCCGCGCCCTCTATCTCGATCTCGGGGTGCCCTTCCCGGGTATTCACCTGCGTTTCAACGATGGGATGGGGCCTGGCGAATACCTGATCCAGCTGCAGGAAGTGCCGGTCGCCCGCGGTCTGCTGCGACCGGGCCACCAGCTGGTGCAGGAGAGCGCCTCCCAGCTCGATCTGCTGGGGATCCCCTACGAAGAGGGGGCGCCGTTGCTGCCGGGACAACCGACCTTGTGGGTCGCTAATGAACATCAGGAGCGGCTGGAGAAGTCACGGCTGGCCAGCCTCACCACCGATCAGGTGGTGACCTGGCATCTATCCCATGTGCTGCGGGAATATGCCGAGGACTTTATCGGCATTCAGGAGACCCGCTACCTGCTGGAGCAGATGGAGGGGAGTTATGGCGAGCTGGTGAAGGAGGCGCAACGCATCATCCCGCTGCAGCGGATGACCGAAATTTTGCAGCGGCTGGTGGGGGAGGATATCTCCATCCGCAACATGCGCGCCATCCTCGAGGCGATGGTGGAGTGGGGCCAGAAAGAGAAGGATGTGGTGCAGCTCACCGAGTACATCCGCAGCAGCCTCAAGCGCTACATCTGCTACAAGTACGCCAACGGTAACAACATCTTGCCTGCCTATCTGCTCGATCAGCAGGTGGAGGAGCAGATCCGCGGCGGCATTCGCCAGACCAGCGCGGGCAGTTACTTGGCGCTCGATCCCACTATTACCCAGAGCTTTCTCGATCAGGTGCGCCATACCGTCGGTGATCTGGCCCAGATGCAGAACAAACCGGTGCTCATCGTCTCCATGGATATCCGCCGCTATGTGCGCAAGCTCATCGAGGGGGATTACCATGCCCTGCCGGTGCTCTCCTATCAGGAGCTGACCCAGCAGATCAATATCCAGCCCCTCGGGAGGGTCTGCCTGTGAGGGGGGACCCGTTAACCTCTGACCCCCTGATCCCCTGGCTGCAAGCCAGGGGAGTGGCGGTGGTACCTCACTATCTGGGGGCAACCCCCATCCAGCTCGGCCACGCTTTCTGCTATCGCCAAATTTATCTCGCCTGGCGCTTTGATCCTGCGACCCGACGGGTCTGGATCCTGCTGGTGCGCCGAGAGGGGGAGCGGGCCGGACTGGCCAACCCCTTTGCCGCCCTTTATTTGCTGGCCGAAGCCACTCTGGCTGTACTCGGGCCGGGCCATTACCTCTACGGCAACGTCGATGTCTTTCGTGGCAGTAGCCTGAGTAGTGACCGGCTCGGGCGCTTTTACCTGCGCTGGACGGGAGCCAGTGAACCCGAGCCCGGCTGGTTCATGCTGGCTGCCGAGCAGGTCTGTTCCCTGCGAGATATGCGAAAACGACAAAAGCACGGCCTTGCGTGACAGGCATGTCCAAAAGGGCCTCATAGAATAGGAGCCAAGATGAAACAACCGCGTTTTGCCGACCATAGCGAGACCATCTCGCAGGCAGAGCAGGCCATTGCCGACAGCGATCACCGCAACGCTCTGTTGCAAGAGATGCTGGCTGGCCTCGCACTCTCGGATCAGACCTGTCAGCTGCTATTCGATGCGCCGACCGAGCAAGTGGCCGTGGCCGAGCATGAGTTGCTGGCTGAGATCCAGCGCAGACAGGCGTTACTGCCGGCACAGCCGGGAGAGGGCCGCAAGAGTCGCCGTCCCACCATGATGCGCGGACTGATGATTTAAGGAGTCGTGATGAGCACTATCCCTGACTACAACACCAACCCTGGTGCGTTCGTCGGCTGGCTTGATGGGCAAGCGCTGGACGCATTGCCGGGCCATAAAAACCCCAAGTTGACCGAACTGGTCGAGCTGCTCAAGGGCAAGATCACCATCAGTGCTGACTCATCGACTGCGCTGAGCAAGGAGCCGCTGGAGAAGTTGCTGGCTGCCTATCTGACGGATCCCGCCTCGATCAACGGGGGTTGGGCGATGGGCCAGTTCCAGGGGGGGCAAGATGCGGCCATTGCCGCCATCAAGGGAATGATCGAGCGGGGAGCAAAACAAACCCCGCCAGTCACCCACTGGACCGTCCCTGAATTTATGCTGCTCTCCCTCAGTGCGCTGACCATGGATCGCATCGATGACGATCTCATCACGACCTTTACCGGGGTGATGGCGTTTCAGGACAACCAGCGTAAAGGGCTGCGGGACGAGCTTGCAGAGATGACCGGTGAGCTGAAGATCTACGGGGTGATCCAGTCCGAGATCAACAAGGTGCTCTCTGCGGCATCCAGCCAGACCTTCAACACCAATTTCAATCTGCTGGATTACAAGCTCTATGGCTATCAGTCTCTGGCCGAATTTATGGATGGGTCAGAGTTCAAACTGTTGTCAAAAATGTTTACCGATGGGGCGGTGCAAAAAGCACAGCAAGATTTCACCAACGCTAAAAATGAGCTGGAAAAAGTAACGTCTGCCAGCCTCGACCCCAAAACGCTGGGGGAGGCCAAGGCCGATTATGAGCGTAAAAAAGCCAATTTTGAGAAGATCGTAGCCACGCAGGTCCTCACAGTTAAAACGTTCCTCGAAAGTGAGCAGAAGAAGAGCGGTGCGATGAAAAATATCGAAGCCAGCTACAGCTATGACAAGGACAACAACAAGCTTGGCAACTTCTCCACCAGTGTGAGCGACCGTTCTCGCCCGCTCAACGATCAGGTCAGTGAAAAGACCACCCGCCTCAACGACGTCAGCTCGCGCTACAACGCCGCCATCGAGGCACTCAACCGCTTTATCCAGAAATACGACAGCATCATGCGCGACATTCTTGGCGCAATTTGAGGAGAGATCATGCAGACCGATACCACCCTGACCCCGGAATATGAAGCAGAGCTGGAAGCCTTTATGGCTGACGGTGGCACCCTGGCCATGCTGCAGGATATCTCGGGCGACACCCTGGAGCAGCTCTATGCCCTGGCCTTTGGCCAGTATCAGGCCGGCAAGTGGGAGGATGCTCACAAGATCTTCCAGGCCCTCTGCATGCTGGATCACTATGAGCCGCGCTATTTCCTCGGGCTGGGTGCCTGCCGTCAGGCGATGGGGGAGTTTGAAACGGCGGTTCAAAGCTACAGCTTTGGCGCCATGCTCGACCTGAAAGATCCCCGTTTCCCGTTTCATGCTGCCGAGTGCCGGCTGCAACAAGGTGATTTGAACGGGGCCGAGAGTGGCTTCCACTCGGCCCGACTGCTGGCGGACACAGATCCCCGGCAGGCAGACCTGGCGGCAAGCGCCAAGGTCATGTTGGAAGCCATCGCAATCAGAAGGGATCTGCAAGATGAACCCGATCAGCAATGAAAGACAGGTTTCCCCGCTGGGAAACACAGGTGATGTTGCGGGCCTGGCGCCCGTAACCCAACCTCGCAGTGAAACACGGCTCGATGCCGCAACGGTGCAAGTCACCGGTCAGGCCCGCAAGTCAGGGGTCTCGCTGAACCCACCACTGGCGGTAAGCAATAGCCAGGTCAGTGCGCAGCAACTTGGTGAAATCGGCAAGTTGGTGGCTTCGGTGAAAGAGAACACCCGCTTGATTCTGCCGCACACCACCGGGTTGGTGACTGCAGCCTTTACCTCGCCCGAAGCGTTCGAGATTGAGCTGGGCAAGCTCACCAGCGATCTGGAGAAGACCCAGACCAAGCTGAAGCTTGATGATATCCGGCAAGCTCGCACGCTGAACGAGAAGAAGATCGGCGAGAACCAGGCGAAGATCAAAGAGGCAGAAGAGAGTGCCCAGGAGGCCAAGAAGGCCGGTATCTTTGGCAAGATTTTTGGCTGGATCAGTGCCATCGCCTCGCTGGTGATCGGTGCCATCATGGTGGCAACCGGGATTGGTGCTGCCGCCGGTGCCCTGATGATCGCAGCTGGCGTCGTTGGCGTGGTCAACATGGCTGTGCAGCAGGCTGCCGCTGATGGCCTTATCTCCAAGGAGGTGATGGAGAAGCTGGGGCCAGCCCTGATGGGGATAGAGATTGCGTTGGCTGTTATTTCGGCCGCAGTCAGTTTCGGCGCGACCATTGGCGGTGCGATTGCCAAACTGGGCGCCAAGATTGGCGGCAAGGTTGCGGATGTTACCGCCAAAATCGTTGCCAAGGCGGGTGAAATGGCCGCCAAATTTGGTGCCAGAGCAACCGTTGAGGCGGTGAAGGTGAGTGATAAGGTGGCGAAAGTGGCCAAACTGGCCACCCAGGGTGCCGATATCCTCATTGATGTGAGCAGTGGCGTGGCCAAAACGGTCCAGTCGGCGAAAGAGTCCGAGTCGCTCGATGCCCAGGCTGATCTTGCCTTGAGCAAGAGCGAGATGACCGAACTGCAAGGGGTCATCGACAAGCTCAAGGAGGCGATAGCCCAGATGATCGAGGCGTTCCAGCAGACCATGGAGATGATCTTCCAGATGATCAATGCCAAGGGCGACATGATGAACAACCTGGCCCGCAGACCTGCCGCTATCTAAGGAGTACCGACCATGATTAACAGTGATTATGCAAATGGCGTGACCCGTACCGCCCCGCTGACCGAGGTGCAGGCCGGTGAGGCGCAGCAGGTTCGCAGTGCGACCACTGCCCATGAGGCCGCCGCTTCGACCCGTTCGCAAGGGGCAGAGAACAAGAGCGTTCCTACTCTGCCACGCCCCTCCGTCCCCTTCGATACCAAAGGGGTGACCCAGATGGTTGCGCAGCTGGACAGTGCGATGGATATGATGTCCTTGCTGTTCAAACTGGCCCGTCAGGCCCGTGAGGAGGGGTTACAGGTTCGGGATATCGAGAACAAGCTGGTCATCAGCAACCAGCAGGCACAGGTTGACGAGATGCGCCACGGCGCCAAGCTGATGATCGCCATGGCGGTGGTCTCCGGCGTGATGGCGGGGTTCTCTGCCATTATGGGCGGGATCAGCCTGGGCAAGGGCGCCAAGACTATCAAGCAGCAACAATCCCTTGATGGCAAGATTGCCGGTCGCGAGGCCTTGATTGACGCCAAGGTTGATAGCTTGAGCAAGCAGGGCCAACAGGTTGACCGTGCTGATGTGGGTAAAGTCTGGAAACAGGATCAAGTTGCAGACAGTAATGCGAGCCGATTGTTGGACAAGAAATTTGCTCGTACTTCCGAACGGGGTCAGGTGTTCAACACCGTAACCCAGTCTGTGGGGCAAATGAGCAACTCAGCGGTGCAGGTGGCGCAGGGTGATAGCCAGGCCAATGCGAAAGAAGACGAGGTCGAGGCGACCATCAGTCAGAGCGAGAAGCAGAAGGCCGAGGACAATATGTCCTTCAATGCCAACTTTATGAAAGATCTGCTGCAACTGATGCAGCAGTATTCCCAGAGCCAGAATCAGGCCTGGAAAGCGGCATTCGGCGTTGCATAAACGCCATGGCAATGAAGGCGCCCACTGGGGCGCCTTTTTGTTTTCCGGCCATTTTTCTTAAAAGTGCCGCCCTTGAGTGACAGCCCGCATGGCGGTGGCAGGCTAACATGCCATTCTCTCTGCTGGAGGAAATCATGGATGTAACTGTCATCATCAATCGACTGCTCGCTGAATTTGCCACCAAATATGGTTTGCCATCCCTGGCTCTGAATCAGGAGGGGGTTGCGGCGCTCTGCTTTGACGAGCAGTTGCAACTCAGCCTGATCCTGGTGCCGGAGCGGGATCAGCTGGTGTTGCAGGCCGACGTGGCCGAGCTGCATCAGGTGGGCGAGGGGATTTTCCGTCAATTGGCCAGCTTCAATCGTCACTGGTATCAGTTCAATCTTCACTTCGGTTTCGATGAAGAGAGTCTGACGGTGCAACTCTATCGCCAGATGGCGGCAAGCCGGTTGACCCTGGCGTACCTTGAAGAGAGTCTCTCCAGCATGCTGGAGCATGCCGAGTTCTGGCAGGAGTTGCTGCAACCCGGTACGCGGGAGGCAGGCAGCAGTGATCAGGTGATGGGAGTGCGGGTATAACCATGAAGATTCAGGAATCACAAGGCGCGCTGGCCCTGCATGGGGCAGAGGCGGGCAAGGTGGGGGCATTTGCAGGCAGAACCGTGAGTGCCCGGTCAGCCAGTGCGAGCCAGGTTCCCCTGTCGGCACTGCTGCGACGCTCCATTACCCTCAATCAGGTCCAGGAGCTGACGCTGCAGCGACTGCAACAGGGTGAGCACACACCGCTGAGTGAGCGGCGGATCCGGGTGTTATGAGAGGTCTGCTGGCACTGATGTTGTCGGCCATGCTGGCCGGTTGTGTCACCACCCCGGAGCTGAAGCCATCGCAACAGCAAATCAAGGGCGAGGTGCATTTCCCGCAAGCCTTGCCACGTCCAGCGACGGTGGAGGTGGCTGTGCTCAGCGTGATCGGGGGGCGTCCGTTGCAAGTGGCAGCCACCCGTTATGAGGTGACCATGCTGCCATTGCTGTTTGATCTGCGTTTGACCCCTCTGCAACTGGCGGAAGGGGAGATCTATCTGCGTGCCCGCTTGCAATTTATGGATGGCACTGCGGTACAGGCTATGAGTCAGCAGAAAGTTTTTAAGATTTTTAATGACAAAAAAATGGTTATTCAATTGCAGCCAAAAGCTTGTTATCCACAATGTCAGTAATGATTGTGTTTAAATAAAAAGTCTCAAATCAATCATTTATTAATTTGTCAGTTAAGATTGAAGGTTTCTTTTTGTAACGAAGTATCTTTTGCTGTAAGCACACCATTAAGTATGAGTCGTTGCACTGGATAAATAGTGTGTTAGCTCTAATTTTAGGCTGGTTTTTCTGCTTGTGACTGTTGTAGGATCCCCCCTCATTTCAATGGTGATTAATTTTTGAATTCACCAGCGAATGACTTGATTACAAAATAATAAATAAAAATAACAGCAATAATAAAGCACCCGAGAGCGACCCGCTTCCGGAGGTGTTACTGGTACTACACGCAGATTCAGGAAAATAAAACATGAAGGGCATTACTACCACAGAGAAGGGCGATATGGCCCTGCTCCAGTGGTGCATGTCTGCTTTTAACGTTATCGAACATCCGCAAGAGGGAATTTATATTCTCCTGGAAGGATCGATGAAGTGGCAGGACTGTACCGATACCTATGAATTATCCCCCAACGAACTTCTGTTCGTGCGCCGTGGCAACTACGCGGTCTGTACCGGTGACGGCCCCTGCCGCCTGCTTTGGCTACCTCTGTCAAACTCCTTTTTGCAAGGCTTCTTGCAACGTTTTGGTTCACTATTGAGTGAAGTCCCCCGGCTGGAGGGGATGGCCCCCACGCTGTTGCCGTTTCACTCATCCCCCTTGCTGACCCAATGTATTCAGGGGCTGCGCGGGTTGACCGAACATGAACATCCCCCCGCACTTGCCCAATTACGCACCGAAGAGTTGTTGTTTCTGCTCGCGTTTGGCGAACAGGGGCCGCAACTGATGTCTATTTTGCGTCAGCTGAGCAATCGCCAGGTCGAGCGGTTGCAACAGTTTATGGAAAAGCACTATCTGATGGAGTGGAAGCTCAGCGAATTCGCCAAAGAGTTCGGTATGGGATTGACCACTTTCAAGGAGCTGTTTGGCTCGATATATGGTGTTTCTCCACGCGCCTGGATCAGTGAAAGGCGGATCCTTTTCGCTCATCAGTTATTACTCAATAGTGAAATGAGCATCGTCGATATTGCGATGGAGGCCGGTTTCTCCAGCCAATCCTATTTTACCCAGAGTTATCGTCGTCGTTTTGGCTGTACGCCAAGCCGTGCCCGACACGGCACAGATTAACGCCGGACTAAAATAATCTGACGTTTTTTATAAGCCGCGGAGCGAGGCAATGGATAGAATAGCCAGCATATCGAAACATCATTCCATTATTGCCCGCAGCAAGATGAGCAAGGCATAGCATGAGTCAGCAAGATCACCATTCACCTAACCAGGGCCTGTTTGCAGGTCGTCGGGTTACCGTTGTCCAGCCAGATACCCTGAGTCGGGATCGTCTGGTCGGCCAGCTGTCCGTGCTCCGTTATCAGGATGCCGGCGTGATCACCTCGCAGCAGATGGCCCTGTTGCAACGACTGTTGCCCAGAACCCGACTGGAGAGCCTGTTGGGCTCCATCTGGTTTCAGCGCCGTCTCGATGCCGCGCTGGCCGTCTCGCGTGAGGAGCTGCAACAGATCTTGCGTCTGGCAGGCAGCGAGCGTTGTGACTGGATGCAGCAGCTGGGGGACCGCATCAATCTGGCGGATCGTCCCTTGCTGTGGCACTGGGTGCTCTATCCCTTGCACCGCTGGTGGGTTCAGCGTCTTGAACCACTTTACGGCGCCTGGCTTAACGAACTGGAGCAGTTGCAGGTGATGCGCCGCCAGCTCAATGCCCAGGCCGTGTTCTGGCAGACCGTGGTCGATGTACCGGCGGATCTGGAGAGCCGGATCGCCGATCAGCTTGAGCAGTTGAACCAGCGCGAGCAGGAGCTCACTCGGCTGCAAACTGATTGTGAGGCTCGTCTCCAGCTGGCCTGGCCTGCCTGGTATGCGCAAACGAGCAAGGAGGGGGACCCGGTTCACCTGATGCCGGTACCGCTTGAGCTCGGCACATTCTGGCATGCCCTGCAGGCACTGCCCCATCAGGACGAGGCAGCCCTAACCCTGCATGAGTGGTTGGCCGGCCGGGGCATTGCCCTGGGTCAGGATCACTTCTACTGGCAGCCTCCTGCGCCCTAGATAGCCCGAGGAACTATGCAAACGCTACTGAATCGATTGGCCGCAAACCTTGGCCAAGGGCCTTTTATTGCCGACGCACAGGGAAAGTACCATCTGCGGATCGATGGTTATCCCCTCTTTCTGACCCCCAGAAACGGTGAGTTGTTGCTGAGCACCCCGCTTGCAAGCAGCCAGAGGAATGACGCTGAGGCCCATGATCCGGCGCTGCTAAAGCGTCTGTTGCAACAGGTGGTGGCCTGGGGCCGTCATGCCCCCCATGCCCTGGTGCTGGATGATCTTGGCAATTTGCAGCTGGAGGCGCGGCTCGCGCTGGAGTGGCTCGATGAGGCGCTGCTGGCGGAGCGCCTGAGCCAGCACATCGCCCTGCTGGAGCGCTTGGAACCCCAATTGACCGAGGCCGCCTTGGCCCCCCAATGGAGACAGATGATATGGCACCCTTGAGTGTGCAACCCCTGCTGCGTCCCCTGTTGTGGGTCTGCCTCGCCGTGATGGCGTGGCAGCGTCCCGCCATGGCACAGGAGCTGGACTGGGTGCCCATGCCTTACAGCTATGTGGCTGAAGGGGAGAGTCTGCGTGACGTGCTGGTCAACTTCGGTGCCAACTACGAGGTCTCGGTGGTGGTCAGCGACAAGGTCAACGATCAGGTCAACGGTCAGTTTGAGCATGACGAGCCGCTCGCCTTTTTGCAGCAGCTCTCCTCCCTCTACAACCTGGTCTGGTACTACGACGGTAATGTGCTCTACGTCTTCAAGAACAGCGAAGTGCAGTCCCGTCTCATCAATCTGGAGCAGACTGGCGCAGCAGAACTCAAGCAGGCGCTGCAACGAGCCGGGATCTGGGAGCCCCGCTTTGGTTGGCGCCCCGATGCGGATAACCGGCTGGTCTATGTCTCCGGCCCGCCCCGTTACCTTGAGCTGATCGAGCAGACCGCGCTGGCATTGGAGCAACAGTCCCAGCTGCGCAGCGAGAAGACCGGGCCGCTGGCCATCGAGATCTTCCCCCTCAAGTATGCCTCGGCGACCGATCGCTCCATCCAGTACCGCGATACCGATGTGGCGGCGCCCGGTGTGGCGACCATTCTGGCCAAGCTGCTGAGCGATGCTGGCGTGCAGATGGTCAACGGCGAGGGTAGCAAGGCAGCGACGGCCACCTCCGGTCAGGCCATCGTGCAAGCCGATCCTTCCCTCAATGCAGTGATCGTGCGAGATGCCCCGGAGCGGATGGCGATGTACGGCAAGCTGATCGCCGCGCTCGACAAACCGGCGGCCCGCATTGAGGTGGCGCTCTCCATTATTGACATCAATGCCGAGGATCTCTCCCAGCTGGGGGTGGATTGGCGAGTGGGGATCCGCACCGGTTCCAACCAGCAGGTGATTATCAAGACCACCGGCGATCGCAAAGGAATTGAAGGGGGCGCCGCGCTCGGCAGTTTGGTGGACTCCAAGGGACTCGACTATCTGCTGGCCCGGGTCAACTTGCTGGAAAATGAAGGCAATGCCCAGGTGGTCTCCCGCCCGACCTTGCTGACCCAGGAAAACACCCAGGCGGTGATCGACCACAACGAAACCTATTACGTGAAGATCAGCGGCGAGCGGGTGGCCGAGCTGCAGGGGATCACTTACGGCACCATGTTGCGGATGACCCCCCGGGTGATCCAGATGGGTGACAGACCCGAGATCAGCCTGAGCCTCCACATCGAGGATGGCAACCAGAAACCCAACAGTGCTGGGGCCGATGGCATTCCCACCATCAGTCGCACCGTGGTCGATACCATCGCCCGGGTCGGCCACGGCCAGAGCCTGCTGATAGGCGGTATCTACCGCGACGAGATGAGCGAGAACCTGAGCAAGGTGCCCTTCCTTGGTGACATCCCTTATCTGGGGGCGCTGTTCCGTAGCAAGGACACCCAGACTCGTCGTTCGGTGCGGCTCTTTATCATCGAGCCTCGTCTGATTGATGACGGTATTGCCCACTATCTGGCGCTGGGCAATGGTCAGGATCTGCGAGCCGGGGTGCTCGGGGCTGATGAGATCTCCAATCAGAGTCTCTCCCTTGGCAAGGTGCTGGGGGGCGCGCAATGCCAGCCGCTGGCTGCAGCCCGTGATGTGCAGCAACTGCTGCGTCAGGGGGGCAAGAGCTCGTCCCTCACTCAGTGCCGGATGGGCAATGAGCTGGGGTGGCGTCTGGTCGAAATGAACAAGGATCAAAAATGTACACCGGCCGCCAGCTGGTGTGTGCAGGCGGGCCATGAGGGCGCTCCCCGATGAGCTGGAAGTGCCGCGTATATCGCGGGCTCAACCGCGGGGTAGAAGCTCCTCTGCCGGAGGGGCGTCTGGTCATCGGTTCCGATCCCCTCAAGGCTGATCTGGTGCTGGTGGATGAGGGGATGGCCCCCGAGCATCTGGTACTGCTGGTGACTGGTGAAGGGATCACCCTGCAAGCCTGGGCGGACGGTATTACCCCGACTCAGGACGGTGTCGCCCTGACCGCGGGAGAGACGCTCAGGGCGGGGACGCGCCTGGAGGCAGGCCCGCTGCTCTGGAGCTTCTGTGACAACAGTCGTTCGCTACCCGAACAGCTTGAGGCATTGGCGGCGGTGGTTGCTCCTTCTCGTGCGCCGCGGCGGCGGGCAGCGGGCGCCGATGTCTGGATGGGGGTCCTCTGCCTGAGTCTGGTGGTCGCCGTGGTCTTGCTGCTCGGCACGGGCTGGTGGCATGGCGCCGACGAGAACGAATCCGCCCGCAGTGAGCAGGCATTGAAGCGCTTTCTGGCCGCACCAAACTACCGTCAGGTGGTGCTGAACAGCAGTGACCCCGAGCTGTGGCAACTCTCGGGTTATGTCGATGAGAACAGCGCGCGTCTTGCCTTGCAGCAGTACCTCGACAGCAAGGGTTTCAACTACCGGCTGGAGCTGCGCACCATGGAAGATCTGCGGCAGGGTGCCGGCTTTATCTTGCAGAAGCTGGGTTATGAACAGCTGCAGATCCGCAATGGCAAGGAGCCCGGCTGGCTCAAGCTCAGCGGTGAAATTCAGGGGCAGGATAGCAAATGGAGCACTATTGAATCTCTGCTCAAGCAGGAGGTACCCGGCCTGCTGGGGGTTGAGAATCAGGTACAGATTGCCGGGGCTTATCGCAAGCGCCTCGATGCCTTGCTGCAGGAGCAGGGGCTGGCTGGGACATTGCGGGTGCGCGAGGCGGGTGGGCGACTCGAACTCTCCGGCCAGCTGGATGAGCGTCAACTTGGCCAGTTTCAGCAGGTCAACCAGCAGTTTCGCCGGGAGTTCGGTACACACCCGACGCTGGAGCTGATCAATCAGACCAGAACGCCGCGTCAGGATGAGCTGGAGTTCGATGTGCGCAGCGTCTCGTTTGGCCGGGTGCCTTATGTGGTACTGGCGGACAACCAGCGCTATCCGGTCGGGGGCGCAACCTCCAGCGGGGTGCGTGTGCTGGCCATTCGCCCCGATGCGGTGGTGGTGAGCAAGGGCAAGCAGCAATACATCGTCAAATTAAAAGGAGCCGAGCGGCATGATGACCAGTTTGGAAGCGCGACTGTCCGGCGCTGATCCCGCCTTTGCCCGCGAGCTGCATGAGCAGCTTGTTCAGGCGCAGGGAGACGTGAAACGGCAACTGCTGCGCGGGGGAACCCCGCAACAGTATCGGGAGTGGCAACAACAGGCCGACGCCATCGAGGCGGGGCTCACGATCATTGGCAAGATAAAGGAGCACAACCATGGCTGAGATCTTTAAGTATGGAGAGAGTACCGCTACCAACACCCTCGATCAGGTGGCAAATAACCTTGCCGGGCAGGCCAATATCGCCAACGAGGATGTCAACAAGGCCATTGCGGCGATGGAAAAAAACCCTGACAACCCGGCGCTGTTGGCCGAGTTGCAGCACAAGATCAACAAATGGTCGGTGATCTACAACATCAACTCCACCGTGACTCGGGCCATGAAAGACCTGATGCAGGGTATTTTGCAGAAGATTTGATGATGAACCCTGAACTCAAGCGACAACTGGCCGAACTTGCGCTGGCTGGTACCGGCCACCATTGTCACCAGGAGGCGGCCACCATCGCCGACTGGCTGGCGGGTGCGCCGGAGATGACCGAGTGTGTAACGCTCATTCGCCTCTCCTCCCTGATGAACCGGGGGGATTACCAGGCCGCTTTGCAGCTTGGTGGCGAGCACTGCACGCCGGATATCGAACCCTGGCTGGCACTGTGCGAGTGGCGGCTTGGTCAGCAGGAGGCGCTGGTTGCACGATTGCTGCGACTGGAACAGAGCGGTCAGCCAGCCTTGCAACAGTTTGCCGCAGGCCTGCGCGAGCAGATGACCTCATGAAAATTGAAGGCAGCGATCAGCTGGGGGGAGAGCAGCCGCTGCGTCAGCCCCCCCCGCCCGAATCCATGGCCCAACGCCAGTTTGAACGACTGCTGGCCAAAGCCCCCGAGCCGGATCTGTTCGAACGCTGGCAACAGGGGGCACCCCTTGAGGGTTTGCTGGCCGGTGTGGCGCCAGCCGCCAAGCGTGAACTGCTCTGGCAGATCTACCAACAGGGCGACAAACCGGCGCCGGAGATTGGCAAGCAACTGTTTGCCCCGGTCACCGACAAGCTGATCGCGCGTTTTGGCGAGCGTCAGTCGCCGGTGGTGGATGCCATCGATCTGCCGGAGCTGCGAGCCACCATGCGGGAGTTTGATCCCTTGGCGTCGCGGCGGGAGAAGGTGTTGCTGAACTTGTTGAGCGAGCTCAGGGACGGGCAGGGCGCTGTGCCCGTGGGGCATCAATTTCTCGATGCACTGGCCCGGCGCGAGCTGATGACCCTGATCCCGCTCAACGGCATGGTGGACAATCTGATGCGCAATTCGCACAAACTTGATCTGGAGGCGTGATGGAAATTGCACAGTCTGCCCAGGCGGTGGTAACCAGCCTGGATGAGTTGAAAGCGGTGGATCTCTCCTCGCCCCATGTCGCCAGTTTTGAACAGGCGATGGGGAGCACATCCCAGGGGATGGGGAGCTCCCTGCTCGGGGAGCTGGGGGAGTTGAAGCAGCAGTTTGTCGAGGCCAAACAGAGCCTGCAAGCCGAGCTGGCCACCCCGGGGGATGATCCCAACAGCCTGATGCAGATGCAGTGGTCGCTGATGCGGATCACCATGCAGGAGGAGCTGATTGCCAAGACAGTGGGCAAGATGAGCCAGAACGTAGAAACCCTGTTGAAGACCCAGTGAGGTAGTGTGAAGAGATCGATGCTGATGGGGGTGCTTGGCGCCTCGTTGCTGCTCAGTGGCTGCAAAGTGGAGCTCTATACCGGGGTCACTCAGAAAGAGGGTAACGAGATGCTGGCGTTGCTGCAAACCGAGGGGATCGCCTCGGACAAGCAGCCGGACAAGGATGGCCGCATCAAGCTGCTGGTGGAGGAGTCCGACGTGGCGCAGGCCATCGAGACCCTCAAACGCAAGGGCTATCCAAAAGAAAGCTTCTCCACCCTGCAGGATGTGTTTCCCAAGGATGGCCTCATCTCCTCGCCCACCGAGGAGCGGGCTCGCCTCACCTATGCCAAGGCGCAGGAGATCTCCAATACTCTGTCGGAAATAGACGGCGTGCTGGTGGCTCGCGTCCATGTGGTGCTGCCGGAGGGCAATGAGGGGATCAGCAAGAAACCCTCTCCCGCATCGGCCTCGGTCTTTATCAAACATGCGGCGGATATCCAGCTCGATACTTACATTCCGCAGATCAAACAGCTGGTCAACAATAGTATCGAGGGGCTCGCCTACGACCGGATCAGCGTGGTGCTGGTGCCCTCGGCGGATGTGCGCCAGAGCCCGCTGATGCCGCGCAATACCTCGCTCTTCTCCATTGAAGTGAGCGAAGGTTCAAAATGGCGGCTGGGCGGCTTGATTGCCCTGTTGCTGGCGCTGGTGGTGACCAGCAACCTGGCGCAATACATGTGGCACCGGAGCCGGAGTCGCGGATGACGGTCGGTTTGACCCCCTATCAGCTGCGCTTTTGCCCGGCCAGTTATCTGCATGAGGCGCACCTGCCCTCATCCTGGGCGCAGGTGCCCATATTTTTGCCGGAGTGGCGAAAGTTGCCAGCCAGTAACGGCGCCCTGCTCGAGGCGCTGGCGCTGGGGATTGGCTATGAGATGCCCGCGCCTCTGGGGGGATTGGCGCTCTTTCCCCAAAGTGAGTTGGTGCTGTTGTTGCGCCGTCTGGGGGCCGTGCTGCACGGTGAGGCGATCCGTCGCTGCCTGCTGGCACCGACGCTGCGCCAGATCATCGCCTTGCTGGGGGAGGAGGGGCACAGAGCCGTACTCTCCCAGCTCGACTTGTTGATCGGCCCCTGGCCCGCTGGCTGGCAGCAGCCTCTGCCCGCTCAGCTCGATGAGGGGGTGCTGGAAGAGGCTGGTTTGCAGTTCTGGCTGGCGGCGGCCGGGGAAGGCTACCCCGACTGGGCTCGCCGTCTCACCCTGCGACTTCCCCCTGCGCCACCCGGGCCATCATGGCCTTTGGCGGCTGACCAGCTGCCACTGGCCCGGGCGCTTTGTCTCAAGATTGCCAAACAGGTAACCCCCCAATGCTGCCATTTGTTGAAATAAAGACTAACCATCTGCAACTGGCGCCAAGCCAGCGTATTTTGCGTAGCCAGGATTACCTCTCCTACCTGAGTGCACAGGAGCTGGTAGAGGCCGCCCGGGCCCAGGCGGCCGATATCGTGGCCGAGGCCCGCGCCGTCTATGAAGAGCAGAAGAGCCTTGGCTGGCAAGCCGGGATTGACGAGGCCCGGCGCGAACAGGCGGTGCTGATCCACCAGACCCAGTTGCAGTGTCAGGGGTACTATCGCACCGTGGAGCAGCAGATGAGCGAGGTGGTGCTGCAGGCGGTGCGCAAGATCCTGCACGATTACGATCAGGTAGCGCTCACCCTCAAGGTGGTACGAGAGGCGCTCTCGCTGGTGAGCAACCAGAAGCAGGTGACGATACGGGTTCATCCCGAGCAAGTGCAGGCGGTGCGCGACCAGATCGCCCGGGTGCACAAGGATTTCCCCGAAATCGGTTATCTCGAGATCTCCGCCGATGCCCGCCTCGATCAGGGGGGCTGCATCCTCGAGACCGAGGTGGGGATCATCGATGCCAGCCTCGATGGCCAGCTGGAGGCGCTCTCCCTCGCCATGAGCTCGGCGCTGGAAAAGCGTGGTGAACAGCAGGTCCGACTCGCCGGGGTGAATGCTGCGGTTGAATAAGGCGGCTGAATATATGGCCGGTAACGTTAGAGAACATTCATCTGACAAGTCCCGCTGGTTGTTACCTGCCCAAAACAAAACCGCCCCGGATAGCCGGGGCGGTTTTTTATTTAGCGATACCGAGATGAGCCGCGGTCAACACAAGGGCTCAGCGATAGCGGCCACGTACCGAGCTGCTGGCGCGGCCGGCCATCTTGATCAGGCTCTGGCGGGTGTGCAGGTGGCAGAGCGCGACGCCGAGGGCATCTGCTGCATCCGCCTGCGGGGTGGCGGAGAGTTTCAGCAGATGGGTCACCATATGCTGCACCTGCTCCTTGGCAGCGCCGCCGGTGCCCACCACTGCCTGCTTGATCTGGGTGGCGGAGTATTCGCTCACCGGCAGGTAGGCATTGACCGCGGCGACGATGGCGCTGCCCCGGGCCTGCCCCAGTTTCAGGGCCGAGTCGGCGTTGCGGGCCATAAAGACCCGCTCGATGGCAAACTCGGTGGGCTTGAACTGGGTGATGATCTCGCATACCCCGTCATAAACCTGCTTGAGGCGCTCCGGCAGCTCGCCGCAATCGGTGCGGATGCAGCCAGAGCCCAAGTATTCGGCCTTGCCGCCCACGACCCGGATAACCCCGTATCCGGTGATCCGCGAACCCGGATCGATGCCCAAAATAATGCTCATGGGTGTTGATTGCTCTAAACGCGAGTGATGGCCGCCAAGATAGCAAACTGTGGCCCGTTTGGCTGTATGTCCCGGGTCAAGCGGGCAAAGATTGGCCAGCTTGACCCGGGCGTGGCTACCCCTTGAACAGCGCTATGGTGTCGCCATCCTGCAGGCTGCCTGCGCCACGCACCACCACCCGATCCCCCTGCTTGAGGGCGCCGCTCACCGCCACCTGCTGGCTGTCGCCAAACAGCACGGTGACCGGCACCCGATTCACCTTGAGCGCCTTGCCGCTTCTCGCCACCTGATAGACCACGCTGCCATCGGTGCCGAGCACCAGGGCGTCCCGGGGCAGCAGCATGCTCTGCTGATCCCCCAGTGGCAGGGCAACCCGTACTGGCGAGCCGATGATGAAGGTGCCCGCTTCCGGTTTGAGGCGCAGCTCGATGAGGCGCGACTTGGGATCGGCGCTGGCGGCCCGCTGGTAATAGACGCCGTGACCACTCAGCTGCTCCCCCTCCACCCGCAGCCGGGTTTGCGGTGCCAGCTGCTGGGCCCAGAGTATGGGGGCCTGCAGGCGGATATCCGGCTGATCCGGGTTGACCAGCTCCAGCGCCTGTTCGCCCGCGTCCACATGCTCGCCGGGCTGGATGAAGTGGTTGTTCACCACGCCGTCGAACGGGGCATAGATGTGGCTGCGGCGCAGCTGTTCCTCAATCTGGTTCACCTGTATGGCGGCCAGCCGCTCGGCCAGCGCGGCCTGCTCCACATCGTAGCTGGCCTTGTCGTACTGGCTTTGGGAGGCGCTCTTTTGCTGGTGTAGTCGGGTGATCCGCTGGGATTCGGCGCGAGCGAAGCGCAAGTTGCTCTGCCATTTCGCCTGCTCGGCGCGGGCCTGCTCCAGCGAGAGGCGCAGCGCCGCGCTGTCGAGGCGCAGCAGCTCGTCCCCTTTTTTGACCCGGCTGCCAAATTCGGCGATCCATTCCACCCGGCCGCTCACTTCGGCACTGAGCGCCGCCTGCTGGCGACTCGCCACCGTGCCGCTGACCCAGATATTGGCGGCCGCATCCCCTTGGGTCACATCCGCCAGGGTCACCATCTTGCCCTGATCGGCCAATACCGGTAGCGCACTGCCTGCAATCAGCGCAGCGCCAGCCAACATTCGGGTAATCATATGTGTCATCGATGAGCTCCTTGCTCAGGCCCGCTGGCGCAGGGGTTGTGGGATCGCCACCTGCTCCCCGAGACGCAGGAAGGCAGGCAACAGGATCAGGGTAAACAGGGTGCTGCAACTCATGCCGCCGACAATGACGGTGGCGAGCCCACGGTAAATTTCGCTCCCTTCGCTCGGGCTCAGCATCAGCGGCAGCATGCCGAAGATGCTGGTGAGGCTGGTCATGGCGATGGGGCGCATCCGGCTTTGCAAGGCATCAGCTACCGCCAGTTGACGGCTCATACCGTCCCGCTCGGCGGTGCGGGTCTGATGCACCAGCAGGATGGCGTTGTTGACCACCAGTCCCAGCAGGATGACAAAGCCGATGATGGTGAGCAGGTCCATCGGCAGCGGCACCAGCAGCCCGCTCAGTTGCAGCGCCAGCACGCCGCCAACCGAGGCAAGGGGCAGGGTGAGCAGCACCAGCAGGGCATCCTTGATGGAGGCAAACACCCCCCACAGCAGCACCAGCAGGATCACCACGGCAAACAGGAAGATGGTCCCCAGATTGTCGAGCGCCTGTTGCAGGCTGTCGGCGTTGCCGGCAATGCGCAGCTCGCCACCAGCGGGCAGCAGGGGGCGGATGGCGGCAAAACTGCGGTTTTTCAGGGTGTCGATCACCTGCTCCATGGTCATGCCCGCCGGGGGCGCTATCTGCAGGATGATGCTGCGCCGCCCATCGGCCCGGAAGATGCTGGCCGGGCCCATGTCGTGCTCCACCCGCAGCAGCTCGCCAAGGGGGACGATGCGTCCGGAGGGGGTGGCCAGCGGCACTGCCTTCAGTTCGTCCGGATTGGCGGAGCTCTGCCCCATCAGCATGATGTCGAGCCGATCCTCGCCGTCGAAATACTCGCCAACCCGCAAGCCGTCGCCAAAGGTCTGGATGATGGTGGGCAGAGGCGTGCGATCCCAACCCACTTCGGCGAGGCGCCGATCTTGCGGCACCAGTTTGAGCTCGGGGGCGGTGAAGTCGAGACTCGGCTCGGGCCGGATTTGTGCTCCCGGCAGGTCCTTGCTGAGGATCCCCATGCTGGCTCGGGCCGCCTGATAGAGCTCGGGCAGGTTGCCCCCCTGCAGCAGCAGGGAGACGCCGTTCTCGCTGTCAAAGCCGCCAAACAGCGATCCCTGACCGCCGAACACCCGGGTGTCGGGAATGCCTACCAGCAGCTGTTTCATCAACAGGCTCTCCAGCTCCTTGATGCGGGTCTCGTCCTTGGGGCGCACGCCAATCTGGGCGCCCCCCGGGTAGCGCAAGATGTAGTAGTTCTTGAGAGCAGGCTCTTTCTCCCCCTTCATGTAGGGGGCGAGGCGGGCGATCAGGGTATCGATCACCTCTTCGCGCTGGGCCTTGAGGTTGACCCCGGGGGTGAAGTTCATCCAGACATCCACCGCGTCCCGTTTCACGTCCGGCAGATAGTCCATCTTGGGCAGCAGCGCCCAGGTGGCCAGGGCCGGCAGGCTCATCATCAGGGTGATGACCGTCCAGCGCTGGCGTGAGGTCGAGGTCCAGCGGATCACATGACGAGTGGTGCGCTGCCACAGCGACTCATAGGGATCGGTCAGCGTTTCATGTCCCATCCAGCGCGCCGCCACCGCAGGCAGCACGGTGACGGCGACCAGCATGGAGACTGTCACGGCGCAGGCGATGGTGAGCGCCAGATCGGCAAACAGCTGACCCTCCACATCGTTGAGCAGCAGCACCGGCAGGAAGATGGCGACAGTGGTGAGGGTGGAGGCGACCAGCGCCGTCCACACCTGACGGGTGCCTTTAAGCGCCGCCTCCGCCTTGCTCAAATCCCCCCGCTCGTGGCGCCGGTAGATACTCTCCAGCACCACGATGGCGGCGTCGAGCACCATGCCGACGGCAAAGGCGATGCCCGCCAGCGAGATGATGTTGAGGGTGCGATCCATCACCTTGAGCAGGCAGAAGGTGAGCATGATGCTGATGGGAATGGCGAGGGCAATCATCAGGGTCGCCTTGAGCTGGCGCAGGAAGAGCCAGAGGATGGCACAGGAGAGCAGCACCCCGAGCCCCAGGTTGGCAGTGACCATGCTGACGGCGCGATTGATGTAGAGGGAGGCATCGAACGACTGCTCCATGTGCAGCCCGACCGGCTCCAGCACCTCGCGGTTGAGCTCGTTCACCCGGGCCTTGATCGCCTCAAGGGAGGCCAGGGCATTGGCACCGCTCTCCTTGAAGATCTGGGCGGCGATGGCGGTATTGCCGTTCTGGATCCGCAGCACCGGGTTCTCTTCCCTGGCCACCCTTACTTCTGCTACATCCCGCAGATAGATGGGCAGGCCATCGCGCCAGTCCACCACCTTGTCCCCCAGCGTCTCGACATCATAGCGACCGGCGAAGCGCAGCTTGTACTCCCAGCGACCGATGTCGAGGGTACCGGCCGACACGTCCCAGCCGGTGGTGGCGCGGCTGGCCAGCACCGGGATCTCAACTCCCAGCTCGGCGGCTCGGTAGGGGTCGAAGCGGATCTGGATCTGGCGCTCGTTGATCCCCTCGACTGCGACCGTCGAGACCCCTTCAATGCGCTCCAGCTCGGGTTTGACCCGCGCCTCGATCAACGCCTGATGATCATCGATCACCCCTTTGGCGCCGGGCAGCTGCTGGATGAAGAAGAAGGTGAGGGTATCGTTGCTGCTGTAGTTGTTGACGTAGGGGCCGCCGATCTTGTCCGGCAATCCCGAGACCCGGTTCAGTCGCGAAATCACGTCGAGTTGGGCCCGCTGCATGTCGGTGCCGAGGGCAAACTCCATGTCGATTTCGGTAAAGCCGGGATAGCTGTTGCTGACAAGGCTCTTGAGCCCCTGCACCCCCTGCATTTCCTGCTCGATGGGGTCGGTGATCTCCGACTCCATCTCTTGGGGCGAGGCTGAACGCCAGCTCACCGAGATGTTGAGGTGTGGACGGTCGATGTCGGGGAACAGCTGGATCGGCAGTCCCCGGATGCTGAGCAGGCCCAGCAGGAAAATAAGCACGATCGAGACCGCCACCCAGATGGGGCGTTCGATCGCCGTTTTGGCGAGGTTCATTCACTCTTCCTGAGTTGTTGTTATCGGCCATTCCGCTGGCCTTGCTTCCAAAGCCCCTGCAACAGGGACTCAAGCATTTAACTGGAATTCTCCCGGCTTGTAAATGCATGGTTAACAAACAAAAAAACCGGCCACGAGGGCCGGTTTGGTAGAGGTTTGCCAAGGGATCAGGCAGCGTGCTCGACCTTGTTTGGCTGCTTGTTTGCTTGCTGGGAGAAGCCTTCCAGCTCGCCCGGGGCGAAGTTGTCTACCTGGATCGCTTCGTAGCGCAGGGCATCGGCGGCCAGCAGTTTGTCCGCTTCGTCCTTGCTCAGGATAGAACCGGCCAGCGCGGCGGCAACCAGCTCCGGCAGCGCCAGTTTGCGGGGCAGTTTGCCCTCTTTCTGGGCCTGCACCAGCTTCTTCTCGTAGGGCTGCACAGCGACCATGGCCTGGAAGGCACGCTCCATCAGACCGACCGGATCCGCCTCGTCCTTGCCCACATAGCAGAGGGCGGTCAGACGGTCGCGGAACTCGCCCGGTTTCATCATGGCCAGACAGATGGCGTGGCAGCGATCGTCGGCCGGCATCTTGTAACCCACGCCGAACGGGAACACCACCCGCTTGAGTACGGCACCCACCACCTTGTTCG
Organism: Aeromonas sp. R2-2; assembly: GCF_040908355.1. Taxonomy (NCBI): domain Bacteria; kingdom Pseudomonadati; phylum Pseudomonadota; class Gammaproteobacteria; order Aeromonadales; family Aeromonadaceae; genus Aeromonas; species Aeromonas sp. R2-2. The sequence goes on from NZ_JBFODQ010000079.1 coordinate 21,699, forward strand.
GGAAGTTCTGGAAGAAGCCCTCGAACGCCTTGCCAATCAGGTAGAGGTTGCGCTCCACCGCGTACTGCACGAACGGCAGATCGGAGACCATGCGGCCCTGATCCTCGTAGTGCTTGAGGGTGGCGGAGGCCAGATAGAGGTGGCTCAGCACGTCACCCAGACGGGCGGAGATCATCTCCTTGCGCTTGAGATCGCCACCCAGCATCAGCATGGAGACGTCGGCGCACAGGGCCAGCCCTTTACTCATGCGGGAGAGCTGTTTGTAGTAGCGAGCGGTTTCACCGGCTACCGGCGCGCTGTTGAACTGACCCAGGGTCAGCCCCTGGAACAGGGAACCGAAGAAGTTGCCGGCGCCGAAGGCGATGTGCTTCATCAGCAGGGCGTCAAACTTCTCGAGACCGCGTTCCACGTCGGTATCGGCTGCCGCTTCCAGCTCGGCAAACACGTACGGGTGGCAGCGGGTAGCCCCTTGCCCGAAGATCATCAGGTTGCGGGTCAGGATGTTGGCCCCTTCCACCGTGATGGCGACCGGAATACCCATGTAGGCGTAGCCGGTGTAGTTTTTCGGGCCCAGCTGGATGGCACGACCGGCGTGGATATCCATGGAGTCATCCATGATCTGGCGCGCCATTTCGGTCATGTGGTACTTGGAAATCGCGGTGACGATGGCCGGTGCCTGACCCAAATCCAGCGAACCTGCGGTCATGCGACGGGCCCCTTCCAGCTGATAGGTGAGGCCGCCGATGCGGGCCAGCGCTTCCTGCACCCCTTCAAACTTGCCGATGGACATGCCGAACTGCTTGCGCACGTAGGAGTAGGCGCCCACGGTGCGGCTCGCCATGTGACCGCAAGCGGTGCCCAGCGCAGGCAGCGAGATACCGCGACCGGCGGAGAGACACTCTACCAGCATACGCCAGCCGCGACCGGCGTAATCCGGGCCGCCGATGATCCAGTCGAGCGGAATGAACACATCCTTGCCGAAGGTCGGGCCGTTCATGAACGCCAGACCCATAGGGTAGTGGCGATCGCCGACGCGCACGCCGGGGTGGCTGGTGGGGATGAGTGCGCAGGTGATGCCGAGCTCCTCCTTGTCACCCAGCAGTTTTTCCGGGTCATAGAGTTTGAACGCCAGCCCCAGCACGGTGGCACGGGGCGCCAGGGTGATGTAGCGCTTGTTCCAGTTGAGGCGAATACCCAGCACCTCTTCACCCTTGTGCATCCCTTTGCAGACGATTCCCTTGTCAGGAATGGCACCTGCATCGGAGCCCGCTTCCGGCCCGGTCAGGGCGAAGCAGGGCACCTCTTTGCCATTGGCCAGCCCCGGCAGCCAGAAATCTTTCTGGGCCTGGGTGCCATAGTGCATCAGCAGCTCGCCCGGGCCAAGGGAGTTCGGCACCATGACGGTGACCGCGACACTCAGACTCTTGGTGGCGATGCGGGTGACGATGGTGGAGTTGGCAATCGCCGAGAACTCGCGGCCGCCGTAGGATTTCGGGATGATCAGGGAGAAGAAGCCTTCCTTCTTCAGATAGTCCCACACCGGCTCTGGCAGGTCTTTGGTTTCGTTGACGATCTTGAAGTCATCAACCATGGCGAGCAGGGTTTCGACCTGATTGTCGATAAAGGCCTGCTCCTCTGCGGTCAGATCGGCCTTGCCGTAGCCGTGCAGTTTTTTCCAGTCGGGGTTGCCGCGAAACAACTCGCCATCCCACCAGACGGAGCCGGCTTCCATGGCCTCCCGCTCGGTAGCTGACAAGGGCGGCAATATCTTTTTGAAGATGCCGAACACCGGACGGGTTACCACCTTTTTACGGATGGAGGGTACGCCGAGCACAACGGCTATCGCCAGCACCAGCAGGACAAGCAATGTGATCATACCGAAGTTCCTTCTATTTCACTGTTTCCGTTGATTTATTGTTGGTTGTTACACGGCCAGGGAGAGCCTGGTCGACTCCACGGGCGCCCCGACTCCGGACGCCAGATAAGGAATAACGTTGCGCACCAGCCCTTCCACATCGAGCTGCTGGCCAAAGTCGGCCAGGGCGATGTCGCGCAGGGCATCGGCGGAGGCCATGGTGAATACGACGGTGCCCAGAGTGAAGTGCAGGCGCCAGAAGAGATCCGCTGGCGACAGGGCCGGATTGGCCTTGGAGATGGCCTGGGTGATCCGCTGCAAAATGGGGCCATAGTGGGCGGTGATAAAGCGGCGCAGGTGGCCCTGGCTGTCGATATAGCCGCGCCCCAGCAGCTGCATGAAGATGGCCGGGCCATTGGCCCGCACCGCCGAGAGTTTCATCAGCGGCTCGACAAAACTTTCAAACAGTTGCAGCAGGGTCAGCTGATCCTGCTCCATCAGTACCCGCAGGCGGGCATCGAGATCCGGCATAAACAGGCTCAGGTAACGGTCGAGTACTGCCTGGATCAGCTCCTTCTTGGAGCCGAAGTGATAGTTCACCGACGCCAGATTGACGTCGGCCTCGCTGGTGATCAGACGCAAAGAGGTATCGGCGAATCCCCGCTCGGCAAACAGCACTTCAGCGGCGTCGAGAATACGGTTTTTGGTATCGATTTTACTCACTGGACACCTCACTTAAACGAATGTTTAAAAAGTACGTTTCATAACGTGAAGTGTCAAGAGAATGTGAATTAGTGTTAGCGGAATGTTTTTCGATGAAAAAAGCAAAGTGGGCGGAACTTAGTCAAAAAGCAGGACTCTATATCTATGCCACTGCAATTAAACATTAAGTCTCGCCCAACCTGCTCCATGCTAGTTGGGCCTTTTTTTGCGCGTTTGTTACCGGTTTGCAGGCAAAAAAAACCGCCGCAGGGCGCGACGGTGGGGAAAGTGAGTTCGCGTCATCCTGACAGCAAACTGTCGATGCGAGTTCAGGCATGTATCGACGGGGGAAGTATGCCAGCCAGGGTCCTTCAGACTATGTCAGCTTCGCGGTATTTTGTGACAAAGTGTGGCAAGCACTGGCGTGGCCCAAGCAGCCGCTCTTTGTTATGCTGCCCCTTCAAAATATGAGGGGAGATAAGATGAAGTACCCGGTCGATACCCACACTCACACCATTGCCAGCACCCATGCCTACAGCACCATCCACGACTATCTGCCGATAGCCAGGGCAAAGGGGATCAAGCTGTTTGCCACCACGGATCACGGCCCCGAGATGGCCGATGCTCCTCATGTCTGGCACTTTGCCAACTTGCCAATACTGCCAAGAGTGGTGGATGGGGTAGGGATCCTGCGGGGTATCGAGGCCAACATCAAAAACCTGGAGGGGGAGATCGATTTTCCCGAGCGCTATGAGTCGCGCCTCGACATGATCATGGCGGGTTTTCATGAGCAGGTATTCCCTCCCTGCGATCAGGCAACCCATACCCAGGCGATGATCAACGCCATCAAGAGCGGCCGGGTCGATATGATCAGCCACCCGGGCAACCCCTCATTTCCCATCGACATTCAGGCAGTGGTCAAGGCGGCCGCTGACTATCGGGTAGCGCTGGAGATCAACAACTCCTCTTTCATTCACTCGCGCCCGGGTAGTGAAGGCAACTGCCGCGCCATCGTTGAAGCAGCGCGAGATCTGGGGGCCTATCTCACTTTCGGCTCCGATTCCCACGTGGCATTTACTCTTGGCGATTTTGACCACTGCCACCGTCTGGTGACCGAAGCGGGCTTCCCGCAAGAGCGGATCCTGGTGCGCTCCCCCCGTGCTCTGCTCGATTTCCTCGAAAGCCGCGGCCGGGCCCATATCCCCGAGTTTGTCGATCTGTAAATCGGGCTCTAACACCATGAGCCAACTCATAAAATCGAGCTGGCTCAATTGACTTGCCGGTCATTTTTCATGAATGTGGAGAGCAACAAGCCGGTATAGCTCAGTTGGTAGAGCAGCGCATTCGTAATGCGAAGGTCAGGAGTTCGATTCCCCTTATCGGCACCATATAAAACAAAGTGTTAGCTTCACCATGAAGCTAACACTTTGTGCTTTTTGGCTTTGGGTACCACGTAGGGTACCACATTTAGCAAGTGATAGACATTCTATCAATGTCCATCCAACTTGTTTTTGGCTTCTCGATAGGAGAGAAAAGGGATTGGTGATTTGATAAATTTGGTGACCACCTAAGTGGTCACCGGCAATGAATGGGACATACAGGCTTGAGTTTTCATAAGGTTCTGTATGTACAGGTTTCCTCGTTATATTTCATCGAGTTCATCCACTTGAAGCATTACTGTAATCTTCTTCTTTCTTTTTCATTGAGCGCTTGACGAAATGAAACATCCAGAATGATCACTGATTCGGTGGTAGCGTTTGGATTCTCTTTTGGGCTCTTCCAGCGCTTGGTCAAATCGGCCTTTAATCTGTCAAAACCATCAGAATATGCTGGATATTTTTCAATAAACTTCAATATGGGCATAGCTATGGAGCTGAAACTTCCCGCCATCAGACAGACCTGTAACCACAACTCGGTACTACCAGCTTTGGCTTTTTCGAGCGCGAAAATAAGATCCAGGCCATTCTCTGTGGCAAGGTCTTTCTCGGGTTTCAGTATGGAGTCAAGATATGCTAAACACGTCATCACAGTATCCAGCGTTTCTGGTGATTTAATGCCGGAATGCATCAAGTCTTGAACATCGTTCATCAAGCTCATTGCGGCAAAATTTTCACTGTAGGGGATATCGAGCTTTATGTTGAGAACCCCAAGATGATGCATATCTTCAGCTTGCTCTATACGTTGAGCAAGGTAGAGCCTCTTCTCTCCAATATCGATATAACTGCGTCCGTTTCCTTTACCTCTAAGGCGAGCACCACGACCAGATATGGTATTGATTGTGGGTGAGAATTGCTTGAAATTCTCCGCCTGCTCCAGGACGCTCTTGTAGACCTCATCGTTGGCCACAGGCGGAAAACCGTAGCGGTGTAGCAGCAGGATCAGGTCAACCTTCAGCTTGGCCTTGATATCGTCGCGATTGCTCCAGTCCGGGTACTGGGTGGAGTCATCCACCGTCACCTTCATCGCCTTGGCTAGCTCCAGCATCCTCTCCTGGTCGTAGGTGAACTGGTACTTCACGCACATATGCTCGAGGATATCGAGAAACGCCTTCTCCTCCATATCGATGCCTAGGTTGGCAAACGACATCATCTCCCCCTTGATATCGAGGATCATGTCGGCCATCTGCTCGGTAAAAGCGTCGAACTCCTCGCCATTGAGTACATCGTTCTCTTTTCGCTCGTTGTACTGCTCCACCAGGGCCCGAAAACGCTTGGAGAAGTTGATCCCCTGCAGCTGGTTCACCTTCTGAAAGTCGCTGATGGCTTTTTCCAGCATCTTCTGCAGCAGTTGCATCCGGGTGTTGGGCAGTTTGATCTTGTTGACCCGCGCCAGATATTCATCGTCGAAGATGTCGATGGTTTCGGCCTTCTCATCGCCCAAGGCAAATATCTCTTCCACCCCGTCAGCCTTGAGCGCCTCGGCGATCATCTCGCGCACCCGCTGGTTCATCTGAGCCGTATCGGGGGCATCCCCCTTGGTGAGCTTGTAGACGATGGAGCGCACCGCCAGATAGAAGTGAACCCATTCGCGCTCATCATTGGTCAGTTCTTCGTTGCCCACACAGACGTCATAAGCGGCCTTGAGGCGCTTGACCAGCCCCATAAAACGCAGCTCCATCTTCTTGGTCTGCAGGGCAAACTCGGCACCCCGGCGCAGGCACTCCAGCTGCTTGGTCGGCTCGCCAGAGAAGTAATCACGGCTGTCGAATTTGTGGAACAGGGTGCGCAGCAGATCCAGGTGGTTGCGTACCTCGGTGAGTGACTGGCGGATGTCTTCGAAGTTGACCTCATCGCTCTTGGAGTACATGGCCAGCGCCATGTTCATCCGACTCTTGATGCCGATGTAATCGACCACCAGTCCCTTCTCCTTGCCCTCAAACTTGCGGTTCACCCGCGAGATGGTCTGGATCAGGTTGTGCTTTTGCAGCGGCTTGTCGATGTAAATGGTGTCGAGCTCGGGCACATCGAAGCCGGTCAGCCACATGTCCACCACGATGGCAATCTTGAAGTTGGATTTGGGATTCTTGAACTGCTTGTCGAGCTCCTTGCGGTACTCCTTGTTGCCCAGCAGATCATACATCTCCTGCTCGTCATCCTTGCCGCGGGTCATCACCAGATTGACCATCGGCAGCGCCATCAGCTCCTTTTTATCCTTGTCGCTAAGATCCACCCCGTCGATGGCCTGCTTGGCCTCAAACCACTCGGGGCGAAGCGCCTTGATGCAGCAATAGAAGTCATAGGCAATCTCGCGGCTGGCACAGACAAACATCGCCTTGCCCTTGACGCTTGCGCCCTCACTCACCCGCTCGTCGTAGTGGGCGACAAAGTCTTTAGCAAGCTCGGCTAGCCTGTCCGGATCGCCCAGGATTGCGTTCATATTGGCGCTGGCTTTCTTGCTCTCTTCAATCTGGTATTCGCTCGCCCCTTGCGCCTCGCACTCCTGGTAGTACTTCTCTATCTCGTCCAGCTTGCCGTTATCGAGCACCACCCTGGCGGCGCGCCCCTCGTAGACGATGCGCACCGTGATCTCGTCGTTGACCGCCTCGCTCATGGTGTAGCTGTCGATGGCCGGGCCAAATACATCCAGCGTGGCGTCGATCGGCGTGCCGGTAAAGCCGACATAGGTGGCGTTGGGCAGGGAATCGTGCAGGTACTTGGCAAATCCGTAGGTCTTCTTGATGGTGCCGCGATCAAGATCCATCACCAGCTTCTGATCCAGATTGACCTGGCTGCGGTGCGCCTCATCCGAGATACAGATGATGTTGCTGCGCTCCGAGAGCTGTTGGATATCTTCGGTGAACTTGTGAATGGTGGTGAGAAATACCCCGCCACTGGCGCGGCCTGCCAATTTGTCGCGCAGATCCTGGCGGCTGGCGACCGGCTCAATCACCGCATCGCCGATAAAGGCGGTGGCGCTGCAAAACTGCTTGGCGAGCTGCTCGTCGAGATCGGTCCGGTCGGTGATCAGCACTATGGTCGGGCTCTCGAAATCGACGCTCTTCATCAGCAGGCGCGCCAAAAACTGCATGGTGTAGCTCTTGCCACAGCCGGTGGCACCAAAGTAGGTGCCGCCCTTACCGCTGCCCCCTTGGTTTTCGACCACCATCACCCCGGTGCTATCCGGGCGGCTCACCAGCTGTCTGCGCTCTTTTTTGATGTTGTAGTAGAGCTTGCGCGCTGCGTAGTACTGGGGATAGCGGCAGCAGATCTTCACCTCATGTTTGGCGTTGTCGGGGAAGAAGACGAAGTTCTTCAGCACATCGAGCAGCCGTAGCGGGTGAAACAGCCCCTGCACCAGGGTGTAGAGCCCCTTGATCCCCTGGGCTTCGTTCTCCTTTTCGGTGGACTCACAACCGCTCACCTTGCGCCAGGCGTAGTAAAACTCGTAAGGGGCGAACAGGTTGCCGAGCTTGTTGTTCACCCCGTCGCTGATGATGCAAAGCGCGTTGTAGACAAAGAGTTTGGGGATATCGCGTTTGTAGCGCACGCAAAGCTGGCGCCAGGCATCATGGAGGGTGGCCGCCTCTTCTCGCACCGCCGATTTAAACTCGAACACCACCACTGGCAGGCCGTTGAGGTACAAGATGGCATCCGGGATGCGCAGTTGCAGGCCGCCATCTTTGGTTTGCCCTTCTATCTCCAATTGATTGACCAGCCGCAAGCGGTTGCAGTCACTCAGATCGTGCAGCTCTGCTTCACCGGCCATCCGTGCGGTGCTATTGCAGGCATGCTGGTCTGCATTGGCAAACAGCGCAGCCAGCTGAGCCGGCAAGGTGCGACTGTCGAACAGCTCGATATAGAGATCTTTTTGGGTGCGGTCTTCGCGCTTTAACAAAAAGCCGTTGCCGAGCCAATGGCAGAAGGTCTTGTTGCTCTGGTACAGGTCACTGGCGGGCAGAGTCTCGAGCTTGCGCACAATGTCGGCGATCTCCCCCGCCGTGATCCCCTCATCCCGATAGCGCGCAGCCAGATAGGCGCGCAGATCCCCCGTGAGCAGCACCTCGCTCTTGTCCTTGCGTGGCAAACTGCTGCCAAGGAAGTGGGGGTAGCAGGGCTGCCCATCAGGGGTGAGATGCTGCCCCAGCAGAGAAATAATGGCCTGCTCCAATTTTGCTTCATTGAAATATGAGAGGTTAGTCATCATCGTCATCTCCCTCATCTTCAATCGCTTTATATTGAAGCAATACTTCTCTATACGCCTCTGGATCGTGCATAAAAAGAAGTTGGCTAGCTGTATATTCAAACCTAATTAGTTCGGAAATCTTTATTGAGTAACCATCGTATTGACCATCATACCAATCATTGAAGTCCGGGTAGTCGTCATATTGGACTCTATGATGGTTGTCTGGCTCAAGAGTCTCGCGGTGTCTCTTATAAAGAAATGCAGCCAAGCCATCGACAGATGACACGACAAACTCCACCTCACTTATTTTAAGTTCATTTTTCTGATAACCATCCTTACCATGGGAAGCAACGCCAAAATTATTCCTTAGTTGACCAGTTACTGTGGCAATTGTATCCGCCAGATTATTTAGTCTTTTGTTGATGTATTCATTATCACTAAACACTAAATTATCTTTTGCTTTGTGATAAAGCTTATCAAATTGATGGGGCAGTTCAGGTTTTTTAGATTTATCAGCAATAATAGTTTTGAATATGGATTCAAGAAATGCTTTGGATAGATCAATAGATAGGGCTGCGTCCCTATCCTTGATTGCCGCTTCCAAGCGTTCTTTCTGTTCTATTAGTTTGACAGCCTCTTTAGTCTCGGCTATCGCCTCAGTGCTCAATCTTAGGCGAAATGAGTTATCATTCATAAATCAACCTCAAGCTCGCCACTAATTAGCCTAGGAAGTAAATAATCTCTAAGTTTTTCTAGCTGCCTACACTCCTCAGCATTTGCACTTATTTTGTCTAGTTGTGAGCGAATAATACTTGATGCAAAATCAACCAGTTGCATTCCAGGAATAACTATAGGTATAGCTCGAAATGTCTTTTTGCTAATTTCAGCAAATGTTGTACCACCAGACATACTTTTTATCACATCTATATTTGAATCTAGCCAATATAGCGTAAACTCTTGCGATAGACGCTTAGTCTTGGTTATAGCTATATATCCTTGGTTTATAGCTGTAGGTATTTTTGTTATAGCTAAATATCCAACTGGGGCGCGAGATGACATTAGTACAGTTTCTGGTGGTAGCAAACCTGATGAAATTTTCTCCAATCCGATGGAGGTTATTTTGCGTTCGGTTGTGAGCAAAATCTTATTAAGATTACCAGATAGATCTTTAGGTGATGTCCAGTGAATATCGCCACCCTCCCAGAAGTCGGGATGGGCAGTGCTGGGGGTTGAGCCACCTTTAACAGTAAGCTCATCACCGATCGTGGATATATGCCAACCTCGCGGCACCCAGCCGCCGAGGCCAAGGGTGAGATCAGCACACTGTTCAAAGGCGGTGGGGAAGAGCTGGCGAGTAGCCGCAGGCAAGGGTTTAAAGCCCGCTTGCGCACGCACGGCTTTGCGCGCCTCGGCGCGACGCAGCAGCTCGTCGGGGAGGTCCAATCCCTGCTCAAAGAAACCCGCATCCAGCGCGTTATCCACTACGGGATCGAAGTCCACAAACCACGACTTAAACAGCGCCTGCGCCATCTGTTCCAAGGTTTGGTTCATTTGATGGTTTAGTTCAATTTTGTCGCTTATGTCTAAAAGACATTTGTCGATTAAAATTTGAGCTGAACGCGTTGGTTCTGGTACTTCAAAGTTAGGTATATCTGCGCATTTTAAACTATCGAATACTGCACCAGGATTTTTGTACTTGCTAACTTCATCCCACCAGATGGGACTGTTTACAACCCATCGTAAATATCCAGGGTGGATCTTTTTTGGGTCTGGACGTAACAGAACCAAGTTCTGCCCTAAAGCGAACTTACTTCCCATAGGCACATAAGCGGTCTCGCCAGGATTGCATCGTCTTGAAAGAACAATATCCCCATGAGTGGGTTTAGCTTTGGCGGTCCAAAGCTGATAATCCTCTTCGGAAATCAGTCTGGGATTTGCTGAAAAGTCGATGATGCCGTTCTTCATCTGTGGAATTCCAATATATGGAATGCCCTTCTCTACAGCTGTGGGTGTTTTATGTACGCAGTCGATCAGCGTGACGCCTAACTCCTTCAGGCTTTTTAAAGGCCACTTACTCGCCATAACCTAGCGCCTCCATATTGGCACGGATTGCCTGATCCAGAGCTGCCGCCTCATCCAGCTGGCGATAGAGGGTTTGGGTGAGCTCCTGCATCTTGGTCTCAAAGGCGATGCCATCGTCTTCCACCTCGGCAGCGCCCACATAGCGGCCAGGGGTCAGCACATAGTCGTTGGCGGCAATATCGGCCAAGGTCGCCACCTTGCAAAAGCCAGCCTGATCTTCATAGCGTTCGATGCTGATCGCCCACTCTTTGACCCGACGAGCCAATTCGTCGTCGCTGCTGCGCCAGGCGTGGAAGGTATCGCTGATACGGGCAATATCGGCGGCGGTCAGCTCCTTGTTGGTACGGCTCACCATGGTGCCAAGCTCGCGGGCATCGATAAACAGGGTTTCACCTCGGCGATCCCGATAGCCGTGCTTGATGCTGGCCCCCTTGTTCTTGCTCATAAACCAGAGGCAGACGGGGATCTGGGTGGTGAAGAAGAGCTGTCCTGGCAGGGCGATCATGCATTCGATGCGGTCATCTTCAATCAGCTTTTGGCGGATCTCTCCTTCGCCGCTGGTGTTGGAGCTCATGGAGCCGTTAGCCAGCACAAAGCCGGCGGTGCCGTCTTCCGACAGCTTGGCAAGCATATGGAGGATCCAGCCATAGTTGGCATTGCTAGTGGGCGGGGTTTTAAAGCCATCAAAGCGCGGATCGTCGGTGAGCTCCGACTCGCCACGCCACCCTTTCAGGTTGAACGGCGGGTTGGCCATGATGTAGTCGGCCTTGAGGTCCGGGTGCTGGTCGTGAAAGAAGGTATCGGCGGCACGCTCGCCCAGATTGCCGATCAGGCCCCTAATGGCCAGGTTCATCTTGGCCAGCTTGTAGGTGGTGGAGGTGAGCTCCTGCCCGTAGATGGCGATATCCTTGCTCTTGCCCTGATGGCTTTCGACAAACTTGAGGGACTGCACAAACATGCCGCCTGAGCCGCAGCAGGGGTCGTAGATCTTGCCCTGATAGGGCTCGAGCATCTCGGCCAGCAGGGTGACAACGGATTTTGGGGTATAAAACTCACCGCCGCCCTTGCCCTCGGTAGCGGCAAAGCGGCCGAGGAAGTACTCATAGACCCGGCCTACCAGATCCTCTTCGGTGAGGTGGCACTCATTGGCCAGGGTGTCGATATTTTCGATGGTATCGATCAGCGACGAAAGGAGGGTGGCCTCGAGCCCGAGACGGGAGAAGTAGTTATCGGGCAGAGCGCCGGCCAGTGCCGGGTTGCGCTTCTCGATGGTGGCCAGCGCCGTGTCGATCAGTACCGCCAGGTCATCTTGCTTGGCGCGGGCCTTCACATAGCTCCAGCGGGCCACTTCGGGCAGGAAGAAGACGTTGTCTTGCTGATAGAAGACATCCATCTCGACAAAGGCTTCCTGACCGCTGGCGATCAGCTGCTTGCGCTTGGCCTCGAACTTGTCGCTGATAAATTTGAGGAACACCAGGCTCAGCACCACGTGCTTGTATTCAGAGGATTCCACGTTGCCACGCAGTTGGTTGGCGGTATCCCAGAGGGTTTCTTCAAAGCCTTTGCCGGCTTTCTTGGCGGGTGTTTTAGCCACGATTTAGTCTTCCAAAAAGTAATCTGAATCCAGGGTTTTAATGGTAAGGGTCTGGCGAATGGTGACGCCAACCCCATATTCAATCATCAGGGCGGCCAGATGCGCGCCGTCAATCAGCACGATACGTTTCTCAATCCACCCCACATATTCATGCGCCTCACGGCTAAAGCAGGAGGTGGTTATAAAGACTCCCTTGCGGGCCTTGTGCAGATCCAGGGCTCCTGCGAAGGATTGGAGCTCGGGACGCCCGACGGTTTTGTCGGTGTAGCGCTTGGCTTGCAGGTAGATGGAGTCGAGCCCCAATCGGTCTTCCTTGATGATGCCGTCAATCCCGCCATCGCTGCTGTAGCGAGTGGTGCGGGCAGCATCTTGCTGGTTGCCGCCATAGCCCATGGCCACCATCAGATCGACGACCAGCTGTTCGAAGAAGCGAGGGGAAAGGCCAAGGATCTCGGCAAGCAGGTCATCGGCAAGGGATTGATTGATGGCGGCCAGCGCTTGCTCAATTTGCTCTTGTGGTGTACTGGCTTGCACGTTATGTGGCTCGTCCGCGGCATCGGTTGTGCCTTGTGGCAGCTTACCTGTGCTTTCACTGGACGCCAGAGTAAAGGTCACGAACTCCCTGAACTGAGCCAGATAGTGGTTGTCGATGGTCTGGCCCGATGCCAAAGCTGCCTTACCCCGTTCGGTAATAAGGCAGACGCCCCGCTTGGGTTGCTCGATGAGCCCAGCCTTGACCAGATAGGTCTTGGCCCAGCCGACCCGGCTACGCAGCGTGGTTTGGCGGCCACTTGGCAAGGTATCAGCCAACTGCTCAGGGGTAAAAGCATAGTGCTGGCAAACCCGTTCGAATACCTCGCGCAAAGAGCGGGCAGCACCATCGGCCAATACCTTGAGCACAGCAGGCATCATGGCTTCGTAGCTGGGCAGAGGTTCTTTCATTGGGTAACCGGAGCGAGACAAAATGGGTGGGTATCTTGCCACAGCACCACTGCTGGAGCCAGTTGGTATCGAGGTCACTGGGAGCAACCTCAAAAAAACAGAGTCACCAAAACAAACAGAGTCACCAAAACAAAGGGAAGGCCATGAATTGGCCTTCCCCACGACCGACCCACTTATCACGGACGAGTAGGTTGAGAAATGTTACCACAAGCGGATCGGTGGTCACGCCTTGCGGTCAGGATTGGCGTCCATGATCGTCGTTGGGTAAATGGCCAAGTATACATAGCCGTAGCTGCCAAGGGTATCGGCTTCGCAGGTAAAGCCGCCGTGCTGGATAGTGATGCAGTGCTGGCGTTGGGCATCTAGTTCGCCGGTCAGCAGCTTGGCTTCCAGAGCTTTGATGATCTCCGGGAAAGCCCGGTCGAGTTTGGCTATCAGCACCACACTCCAGTCACCTATCAGACTGGCTCGATCGGGTAGAAAATCGAGTTGGTAGCGGCTCTGTATCAGACGAGCGCCAAAGCGTGGGGAGATATCACGCGGCAGACCCCAGCAAATGCTGGGGAGCGGTGTGAGAGTCTGGAGTTCTGGATGGTGTGTGGCAGAGCATGTGGGGAGGGTCGTGGTCATGATTAGCGATACCTCATTTGAATGTCGATACGAGAGCCTGGCACGTTGTGGCGCTGTCGCAATCTGGTCAGATACTCAGGGAGTTCGGTCAGGTTTGTCAGTCGTCCTCGGTAGAGCCGGGAGAGATTGACGTAGTCGGGATGGCTCACGGTGATAGTCACCTGATGCCCCGGCTGCCAGCGACCAAAAAGGCGCGCTTTGGCCTCTTTGATGGTGGTGATGCCGGGAGCGGGTAACGTCTGGCGGTTGCGCAGGTGTAGCTTGTTGAGCTCGGGGGCATAGCGATGCACCTCGAGTCCGGTGATAAGACGGGTCATGTTCGGTGACTCCAATAATGCAAAGGGCCAGCCTGTGAGGGCTGGCCCTTTATGTTGTTTGTGGATGAGCGAGACTGTGGGGCGTCAACGAGCGCAGTCAGCCGTCTCATTGATAACCGGCTTGCAGTTGAGTCGGTCCAGCAGGTGTCGCGAGCCGTACTGGGCTACCAGTCGGTCGATGGCCATCCGGGCGCAGGCCGTTCTGCTGGGCTTATTCTCAGGGATTGCGTAACGAGCGGTCAGCCAGCCACCGAGCAGCGCGATGCGATAGCCGCTCGGGATATGGGTGAGCGACGTCCCTATACCCCTCCCGTGAATGAGGAAGGGCACGGCCTGCCCGCCGATGTTGATATCCATGCGCTGGCCCTTGAGCTCGAAGGTGGTGAGCTCGCCAGTTTGCGGATGTTTACCAGGCACTCTGATGGTGATGTTTTTCGCCATTTCACACCTCCGGCTTGGCTTCAAAGTGGCGGGTTACAACGCCCGCTTCCGGGTCGATACTGATAAACGCCGGGGCTTGCGGGTGGTACTGGTAGAGCCGCGCTAATTCAGCACGAAACGCCTCGACGTTCGGTGCAATTACATGACTGGTATCCCCCTCGGCGTAGGTAAAGGTCTCCAGATTTTCGGTGTGAATCCAGATACCGAAGTACCAGGCGTCTTCCTCGGTGTCGTATTGCTGCCAGCCCTGGGCCAGCAGCGTCCGGTCGTAGTAGTAACGGTCAGCCTGATGGCTCCCCCGGTCGATGCGGCAACCCGTCACAGTGAGCTCAAACGGGATACAGCCCGCCTTGTGGGTTTTCTTGACCCGGCGCAGCAGCTTGAGGGCCTTGGCTCTGCTGCGGCCATTACCGAGCGGGTACTGCTGTCTAGCCCGCAATCCCAGGTGGGTCATTATCTTCGGCGCGGTGTTGTGGTTGAGCTGACCAATAGCGGCGGTTATCTGCCGGGTGGATAGAGTCTTGTAATCACGTAAGTCATGCATGATGGGGTTTCCTTCAAATGCAAACAGCCCCTCGGTGTTAGGGGCTGTTAGAGGTCTTGTGTGTGCTGGTGGTCGTGGCTCAGGTGTGACTACTCCAATCCGGCGTGTCGTTACTGCCGTGGTTGACGTAGGCTCCGACAATCACCCGTTGCCACTCGCCGACCGGTTGACCCGCTGCATTACAGGAGCAGCGAAAGCGGGCGAAGTTAATCTCACGTGGCAGGTGTTCACGCATATCCCTTGGGCTGACAAAGAGCATGGTCTTGTGCAGTACCGGGTTGGGGGCAACCAGTGGCCCGCCAATACGTCGCCCCTCCACATCGTGGGCATAGGCAAAGCCCGGCAGCATCAACTGCTGACTGATGAGCTTGGCAAGTGCTAGATGGGCACACATGGCCTCCGCTACGGCGGCTTGGCTAAAGCTGTCGTTGAACTCAATCATTGTTGTTTCTCCCTTTCTGCAGGTGCTCGGTAAGCCGCTGCCAGCAGCGCAAACTGTTCGACCAGATAGCTGATACTGATGCCCAGTTCATCGCTCACCCCATCCCCTAGACGGTGATGCAGGTGTGCCATGTCATCGGCGATACGTTGAGCTATCTGGGCTGTACCGTCCGGTGGTGAAGTCGTCATGGTCAGGGGGATGGATATATTCATCACATCTCTCCCCAAGGGGCTTGGTCCCACAGTGAAAGCCGGGTCAGCACGTCTTGCGCGAGAGCCTGTTGCAACTGCTGTATTACCTTCACTAACCGAGGTGCCTGCTCAGGACTCCCACTCCATTCGCTCGATTGGTACAGGGCGCAGCAGGTGAATTTGTACAGCGCCACCAGCTCGGCATCGGTAAGTGGTGCCTGGTGATAACGATAGGCAGGTTTAAACGGGTTCCGCTTGGTCGAGCCATGCTGGCGTGGTCCCTTGTGCTCTTGCTGGCGCCCCAGCTGATAGCGATGCCAGACTGCCCGCCTGTTGGCGAGCATCATCAGCCGTACCAATCTGTCAACCCGCCATGCCCAGGTGCTGGTGACATCCGCTGGCGGGGACCACCAGCGGGTGCGTAGTAACTCAAGGGTGTAGTGCGGTGGCATCGGGGCATTGCAAAAGCGGTGTAACTGAACGGCAAAGGCTAGGTAATCCTTGCGATCGATCATGAAAGCAGACATGGGGATGACTCCTTGAAATGCAAAAGGCCACCTGTAGTGAGGTGGCCTTGCTGTGTGATATCGGGATATCCGGATCATGGTGTTGGTGCGGATGATCCGGGTGATCGGGTGGAAACGTGATCCGCCTTATTGTTATTTGGCGACCGACGGTTCGTTATTGGTGATCCTGGCGTGTGTCGGGGAGAGCCACATCAAACAGGATGGTGTAGAGCGCACAATCAATGTCGTTGACGGCATCGTGATGAGGGTAATAGGGCGGTGCGTCTCGGGAGCGCTCGAAGTAGTCGCCAAAGCAGCTGAGGCACTCGCGTATCTCTACGGTGGAGCCCTGCTGCAAGGTCTCTTCAATCTGCTTGGCATATCCCTCGTCGTCACGGGCCTTGGTGACGGCCTTCTCCTGCAACGTCAGCGCATCTTCGTTGTAGGCGGCAGCCAGACGATGGCGCAGCTTCTCGAGGGTTTCCTCCAGAGAATAAGGATTAGGTAATCGCATCGTACTTGTCTCTTCTGGACCTGATTAGTGCCGCAGCTGATGCAGCAACGTATCGATAGCCTCGATACAGTCAGCTTGGGTGAGCAGGTAGCCATTGGGCAGATGAGCGACGATAGCGGGCTCGGCTTGCATCTGAATGTTATCTTCAAGCCAGCAGCGCAGCTCGAAGAGGATATCGAGGGCAGTGAGGTGGGTTTTGCCTGGGGTCTGGTTCATAGTTGGCCTCTTTCGGCCAATGACACCACGCCCTCAGCACCGACCACCAGATGGTCGAGCAATCGCACATCGACCAGGGCCAAGGCCTCTTTGAGGGCTTGGGTAAAGACCCGGTCAGAGTGACTGGGTTCTGGGTCACCACTGGGGTGATTGTGCACCGCGATAATCGAGGCACTGCAAAGCAGTAAGGCCCTTTTGACCACCTCCCGTGGGTAGATGCTGGCGCTGTCGAGGGTGCCGCGAAACAGCTCCTCAAAAGCCAGCACGCGATGCTGGGAGTCAAGGAACAGTGCGCCAAACACTTCATGCTCCCGGTCTTGCAGCAGGGTTTGCAGTCGCTCTGCGGCCTCGGTGGTGCTGGTAATGGCGGTGCCTTTGGCCAGGCGTTTACGGGCAATCTGGTTGGCGATACGCAGCAGGTCTTGCTCTGTCACCGGTTCGGTGACGACATACGTGCCGGGGCATTCCCCGGCTTTGAGTTTGTGGTAACGCATGGGGTCTCCAAATAAACAAAACCCCGGCACACATGGAGCATGTCGGGGTGAAACCGTGGTGGTGTTCAGTTTGCCGTGGAGTGGTCTGCTGAGTTTCCTGCTACAGCAATGGCTTCTCTCTGCACCGGTATCAGTGGTCCGGGGACCAGTACGTTGAACGGGATAGCGAGTGCCAAACTCAGCCGTTCTCCCAGTTCATAGGCAGGGCCGATTGTGTCGTAGTCTGCCACCCAGGTGGCCAAGGCAAGACCGCTGGCTTCCACTGCTCGCAGGTAGACACTGTAGCCCTGCACGGATAGGCCACTGTCACGTACCACCTGCGTTTCTCCCTCTCGATTAATCGCTTCAAGCTCAACGGCTATCGGATGTTTGGGCATCGTGAGCCTCCTCTTGGGGTAAGGGGTCACTTTCCACGCGATAACCGTGATGAGTGCAGGTACGCTGCAGGTCAGCCAGGAAACTTGCCAACACACGGGATTGCTCGCTGAGAGAAACCGGTCCTGCTTGGCTGCGCCAGAAACAACGACGCGTGGGGTCCACACAGATTTCATCCACGGGCTGGCTCATGGTGCGCCAGTCCTCGGCATTGGTGAGGGAGAGCAGTTGCCACTGCACGCCAGACCAGCACAGATGCAGCGTAACGGTGCGGGCATGGGAGCTATCAGGAGTGAGGTGTAGTAACCAGCGCTGGCCACTGTGGCTCGGTTGTATCTTGGCCTTGCCTGCGACCAGCCCCAGCCACTGGCGCGAGGTCTGGGAGAGCGGCAGTTCGTTAGTCATCGCACACCTCCTAATCCCCGCTGACCTCAACGGTGAAGTACGCCATCCGGCAGTAGGCAACAAAGTTGGTCTGCCACAGGGTGAATAACTCATGGGCCTCTGAGCGCTGGATAGGCCCCCATCCTTGCAAATAGTGTTCGTCATCTAGGAAGTTGAAATCGAGCTCCTTGCAGAGCTCTGCATCCTGACCTAGTCCCTGGTAGCTGAAGTCGGTGACGTAATCGAACAGCCAGCCATCTAGACCACGTATCAGGCGTATCTCAACGGGGTGAGCACCTCCTTGCTCGGGGCTGTAGGTGGGGCTGCGAAAGTTGAAGGTGAGTTGGGTCAGGCGCTCGAGGTTGAGGCCGATATGGGCGACCTCCTGATTGAGTAACGCGAGCAGCGCTTGTGCAACGGGCAGGGCAAAGCCGTCCCGGAAAAAGGGAATAGTCATAAGCGTTCCTTGTCATATCCAATAAAACGAGGGAGGCATCAGCCTCCCTCTGGGTGTGGTTGCAATGGTTGGTGTAAGCCATCGTCACGGTGTGCCGAAGTCCTGTAATGACCCAGGCGCAATACAGATGTTATCCGGGGTGCCGATGGCGGGCAGTACCTCTGCAAGGTGGCTGGTGGGCAAATCGATGGGCGGATTTGACGGCAGCAATAGCGCCACCGACGTTGCGTTGCGAAGCGCTTCCCAGAGCGTGGGGAAGTCTCCTTGCCGGTAAGGGGCGTCGTAGCGTTGCCCGTCCACTAGCAAGGCAAACTGACGTTTGCTGTCGCTGCCATAATCACGACCGTTCACCGTCGCCAACATGGTGAGCTGCGCATCATCACGGCAGATGATGGTGAGCAGTGTGGTGCCTGCGAGGGTGACGGTGTAATTGGCCTGCGTACCCGGCCCCCAACTGCGAGACCAGCCATTTCCCTCTGCCGCCCCGACACCACTGGTGGCAAGTGCCACCAGCAGCGCGATAAGTCGGTTCATTGTGGTTACCTTTTAAAAATAACAGGGAGGCTGTTGCCTCCCTGGGTTGGGTTATTGGTCAAACGACAGCGTCTGCTCGCCACCGAGTGTGGTCACCGTGACCTCCAAGGGGTTGCAGTCTTCCGGCAGCAGAGAGAGCGTCACTTTGCCGCCAAAGCCCATTCGAAATGGCAGCTTGGCTTTCGGATCGATAGTGCAACTGCCCCGGTTGATCTTGAGGTCGGTGATCACCATCCGGTTACTGCGGCTGGTGATATCGAGCAGGTATTTGTTCCAGGTTGTTTTGCGATAGTAGGGATTGATGCGTTTACGCAGGTGCACATCCCCATCCTTCAACGGTTCGATGTTGGCGAGGTCATCATCAAGTACGGCGGCATTGTGTTCTGCTTCCGACAGACAGATGAACCCTGCAGAGCCAGGGGCCGGTAAGACATCAGCGATCTGGTCAGTTGGAAATGAATACTTACGTCCCCCCTTCCCATTTGGATACACATCAAGTTCTTTTGCCTTTCTTAGCTCATTCCAAAGCGTGTCGAGAGCTTTTTTCTCCTTCAAGGCTTGGTGCGCAATGAACACTTTGCCATCGACAGTGAATACAAAGTCGCTGAGGTAAGGAGCACTGCCGAGATTGCTGTAGCCACCAACATTTGCGGTGATCGCCGCTGGCTTGTTCGGTTGGCACGCGATGCTGAAACTGTCTCCCCTGTTGTAGACAAAATAGTGATAGCCTTCGGAAGGGTTACCATATTTCCCCCACTCATTTTTTGTCGGTGTGGGTTGCTCCGGCTCAGGCTTCTCTTTAGTCACGCACACATTACTGGCGCTATCGATAGGCGGCAGCACCTTTGCCAATCCTGTGATTGGTAAAGGTAATTCCTCATTGCCAGTGATCATCTTCAGTGTTTTGGCTTGACGCAGTGAATTCCAAAATGTGTTGAAGCTATCTCCAAGGTTCTGAATGTCTTCATAGCGTTTGCCATCAATGATTAGCCCAGGTGTGGATGAGTTATCGATATCTGATGTCACAACGACAGGTGTGCCTGGTTTGCAGGCGATAGTAAATTGGAGGTCAAACCGCCGGTCTCCTCCTCCCGGTAATGTGACAGCATCCTGTAACGAAATGTTGTAATTTTGGGCTCCTTGAATGGGGTAATCATTAACACGCCATACACCATACTTATCTGGCTCACTGAGGGCATATGCCTGCTGAGTGGCTGCCAGCATGGCAAGCAGTAACAGTGACTTTTTCATATTTATTTCCTTGTTATTTGTTTCGATTAATCCAACTTAAAACGTCCACACCCAACCGAATGCGACCATAAAAGGCGATCCTCATCTTTTTGAGTCCTTCATGTCAATGGCTCTAGCTATCAACCTTTCCGTTGGTTTGGAGGACGTATGACAAAGATCAATCAAAAGGTGTTAGCCAAGCTGGTGGGTAAAGCGATTGCTCACCAACGCCAACTGCGTGGATTGACCCAGGAGGCGGTGGCTGAACGGTTAGAGATAGGGATAGAAGCGGTATCGCGGATGGAGCGTGGGGTCGTGGTCCCCACCATTGTGCGATTGGCTGAACTGGCTCACATATTTGACTGTGAGCTGGTGGACTTGCTGCGTGAAACCAGCCCCCGCCCTCAAGAGCAGGCCATCATCCTCAGCCAGCAGTTGGCAGCGCTGAGTAATGATGACCGGCAACTGGTGATGGAGATGATGACGACGCTGATTGGCCGGTTAGTCCGTTAGCCAATCCCACAGCTTGTGAACACCGTAAGCCGCGACCACACCCACGGCTACTGGTGCCCAGGCAGGCGCGCTCCCTAGCGCAACCAGTGAGGCCGCCGTGGACGTCGCTGCAGTGCTACTGACATAGGCGCCAGTCAGCCCGGCTCCAGCCGTGGAGGCCAGCTTGCCGACCGAGGTTTTCACCACCTGGGAGGCGATTACCGTTTGGGCGGCACGGGTGACCTGTGGTGAGTGATGCCGGTCTTCAATACACCACTGCACAAAGTGCTCGCAGTTGTTGAACAGCAGATTGTAGCTGCGCTCTCCCAGACGACGGCGGGCACGATTAACCGCCTCTTCCCTGCTGAAGTGACGATAGGGGTGCTGCTTGACCCGGACGTCATTTCCATGGGAAAACTGGCTGAGCCTGGAGCGGACAATCTGGCAGGCATCGTGTCCCGAAAAGGGGCCTTGGTAGTGGATCACCATATTGTTACCCACGTAGATCCCGTGGTGCTCATACCCGATGCGTGGAGAGATAAGGTGGTCGCCATAGTTCAATGCGGACATGTTGCGCTCTCCTACTGCAGCAAGGTGATGGCTTGTGCCAGGGCACGGGATTTGAGCAGGGCGCCTTGGCCAAACCAGGCGGAATCCAGCCGATGATCCTGGCTGCGGGTACGGCGATGGTGGTCGACATACTCGGTCACCGCATTGACCAATCCCCATGCGGTGTTGTGTGAACTGGCCAACTCTGCTCCCATTCCCGCCCCTTGGTAGAGCTCATGCAAACGCTGCACAGGCCGGGTGAGTACAATGCTCTCTTCATCTAAAGGCTGTGCCAGCAGATCACTGAAAAAGCGCAGTGCCTCTTGAGGTGCCACTGGACGTTGGCTGAGCGCTTTAGCATGCAGGCCGAAATGATCCCACTGACTTACCCCCAGCCCTAGCGCCTGTTTCACGGCATTTGCGTCAAACTGGGTTGAGTGCGGTACCTTGATGGCGGCGGACTGGTTACCTACAGCTACTTGCAGGGTGTTGTTGCAGACTACCCGCACCGAGGTGAACTGAGCCGTGGTGCAGAGCGTGCCATCACAGCTGGTCGCCAGCAGCAGATAGGACTTCACCAGATCACCGCCTTTGAGCATCAGGTCCTGGCCTGTCTTGGCCAAAGCCCAGAGTTTGCGCCCACCTTTGAGTGAGCCTGCGGTCTCCAGCTCAAAACCACCTACTTCCACCAAATCTTGATAGAAGTGCAGCACCTCATGGGGCTGTACCACGTTGTAGCGCTGTGAGACCACCGACAGTGGTGCCAAGGTATCGGAGCGGTAGAGCACTTTGCTGTCGGGGTAGGTGTGCAGGATGGGATTGTCAGGCGAGCCCTGATACAGCACATCGCTTTGCTCGATGGTCCAGTCCATCCCGGCAGCTTGCAGCCAGATGTCCAGGGATTGCTGTGGGGGTAAGACATTGCCGAGGCCATGCCAGGGTGTTTGGCCAGTGTAGGCCATGGAATCAATCAAATGAGCCATAAAGATCTCCAATGAAAAAGGGACTGCCGAAGCAGTCCCTGAGGTAGGTTCATGGAGATAACATATGTCTGAGATTTGGTTCATTTATAGTCAAAGTTCAGGTTGCTCAGGGTTCTTGGTTTAGCCAATAAACGCGAGAGCATGGACGATAGAATGCTACGAGATGGGAAAGAGTACTTGGGCATCGCCTGAACTATGTGAATCGCCCCCAGTTCCCTAGACACCTCACAGCCTTAAAATGAGGCAACTATTGGAGGTGTTATGACCCGTCAGCGTTATCCAGAAACATTCAAAATCGAAGCCGTTAAACAAATCACCGAGCGTGGGCGGCCGGTGGCTGACGTTGCTCGTGCCATCGGGGTATCCAGCCACAGCCTGTATGCATGGCTCAAGCAGTACGGTAAGCCTGCTGACCAGCAGATAGAAGAGTCTGCCTTGCAAGCCGAAATCCGCCGTCTGAAAACCGAACTGCGCCAAGTCACCGAGGAGCGCAATATCCTAAAGGAGGCCGCCGCGTACTTTGCCAGCGAGTCAAGGAAAGGTACGCGTTCATAACCTCCCGACTCGACCGGTACAGTGTCGTTACCCTGTGCCAGACCCTGGGGGTTCACCGAAGTGGCTTCTACGCGTGGCTGAAACAGCCTACATCGCCACGACAGCAGGAGGACGAACGACTGACCGGATTGGTCAAGCAATCCTGGCTGGAAAGTGGTGCTGTCTACGGTTATCGCAAGATCCATCGCGACCTTCGTGACGCAGGGGAAGCCTGCGGCAAGCACCGTGTGGCCAAATTAATGAGGCGGGAAGGGCTGCGTTCGCAAACGGGCTATCAACGCCGCAAGGGGCATTATGGAGGCAAGAGCCCGCAGGCTGCCCCAAACACGCTGGCACGTCAGTTTAAGGTGCCAGCCCCCAACCTCTCCTGGGTGACTGACATTACCTACATCCGTACTCAAGAAGGGTGGCTGTACTTGGCGGTGGTGCTCGACCTGTTCTCTCGCCAGATCGTCGGCTGGGCGATGAAGTCACGCATGACGGCAGACTTGGCGGTTGATGCGTTATTGATGGCCGTCTGGCGGCGCAAGCCCAAGCAGCCGGTACTGGTGCATTCGGATAGGGCAGCCAGTTTACCGGTGCTGAATGGCAGGACTTTCTGAAGGCCCACAACCTGAGTTGCAGCATGAGCCGACGTGGCAACTGTCACGACAATGCTGTCGCCGAGAGTTTCTTCCAGTTGCTCAAACGGGAGCGGATCAAGCGCAGGATTTACGCGACAAGAGACGAAGCCCGCAGCGATGTGTTTGATTATATCGAGATGTTTTACAACCCAATCAGGCG
>NZ_JBFODQ010000008.1:0-61437 GCF_040908355.1 Aeromonas sp. R2-2
GGCGCGCAGTTCGCAACGGGTTGTCGGCTTACTTGCTGCCGGTACCGGAGTTGCGGGTAGAGGCTTGCGGCTTGCGACGGGCGGTGGTGGCGCGAGCGCGCGGCTCTTTGCCCTGCATCTCTTTGTGACGCTGCACGGCGCGACGGATCTGGGCGGCCTGCTTGTGACGGCTGGTTTTGCCATCCTGCTGCAGGTCGACCTTGGATTCGGTCTCCGGCGGCAGGTTGACCAGACCGCGCAGGTAGTTCACTTCCGGCAGTTTCAGCTCTTGCCAGCCGCCGCGCGGGATGCCGCGGTCCAGCTTGACATCGCCGTAGCGGATACGCATCAGGCGGCTCACCTGCACTTCCTGGGATTCCCACAGGCGGCGCACTTCACGGTTGCGACCTTCGGTCAGGGTGACGTTGAACCACTGGTTCAGACCCTCACCGCCAGCCGGTTTGATCTTGTTGAACTTGGCGGTGCCATCTTCCAGCTGCACGCCCTTGCGCAGACGCTGCAACATGGCTTCGGTGATCTCGCCAAAGACACGTACCGCGTATTCCCGCTCAACTTCGTGGCTCGGGTGCATCAGGCGGTTGGCCAGCTCACCGTCGGTGGTGAACAGCAGCAGACCGGAGGTGTTGACGTCGAGGCGGCCGACCGCGATCCAGCGGGCACCTTCCATCTTGGGCAGACGATCAAACACGGTGGGACGACCTTCCGGATCGTGACGGGTACACATCTCCCCTTCCGGTTTGTGGTAAGCCAGTACGCGGCAGATCACTTCCTCTGCGGCACGGGTCTTGACCTGGTGACCATCCACCCGGATCACGGCGTTCACTTCGACGCGATCCCCCAGTGTGGCGACCTTGCCATCCACACTGACCCGACCTGCGGTGATCAGGGCCTCCATCTCACGACGGGAGCCGTGACCCGCGCGGGCCAACACTTTTTGCAGTTTTTCACTCATCGGGGTTACCTGATTGTTGATCGCTGCCCACTGGTAAAAGGGGCAACGGGGTTAACTGTAACAAACGCCGGTTGGAGCACTCGCCACAGTTGAAAAATGTATATCTCGGTGACGTCGGCACGCTTGGGCGCCATTCACCGGACATCGCTCTCCCCGTCCACCGCAGAGGGAAACAGGGGTTGCAGTTCAGGCTCCAGCTCGGGGAGCTGCTCCAGACTCTGCAGATTAAAGTAATCCAGAAACTCTCTGGTGGTGGCGAGCAGCTCGGGGCGACCGGCCACCTCTTTGTGACCGATGCTGCGCACCCAGCCACGCTCTTTCAGGGTATTCACTATCTGGCTCGACACCGCCACCCCGCGGATCGCTTCGATCTCGGCTCGGGTGATGGGTTGGCGATAGGCGATCAGGGTCAGTGTCTCCATCACGGCGCGCGAATAACGCGGCGCCCGCTCGCTCCAGAGCCGCGAGAGCTCTTCGGCATACTCCTGACGCGCCTGAAAGCGCCAGCCGGAGGCGACCTCTTTGAGCTCGACGCCTCGCGAGCTGTAATCTTGCCTGATCTCGGCCAACAGCAGCTGAACATAGCGACTGGTCACCGGATAATCGGCCAGCACGCTGCTTTTCAGCTCGCTGACATTGAGCGGACGACCGGCCACGAACAGCGCCGCTTCAATCAGGGTCTTGAGTCGTTCAGTGGGCAGCGCCACGGTTGCCCTCCTCGCTCTGCTCGGCCAATGCGAAATGGATTGGGCCGAGTGGTTCTGCCTGCAGGATCCAGATCAGTTGCTCCTTGCACAGCTCCAGCAGGGCCAGAAACGTCACCAGAACCCCCATGCGCCCCTCTTCGGCGCGCAGCACCTGTTCAAGGCGCAGGGTCTGTCCCAGCGTGAGCATGGCAAGGATCTCCGCCATGCGCACCCGGGTCGGGATCTGTTCGCGGCGGATCTGGTGATGTTCGAAATGAGTCGCGCGTTTTACCACACTTTGCATGTAAAGGGCGAGCTCAACCAGCGAAACATCGGGCGCCAGTGGCTTGAGGGCACCAAAATCGGGGGGCAAGGCAGCGGCGATATAAATCTCCCGCTCCACCCGTGGCAGCTCATTGACCCTCTCTGCACCTACCTTGTAGCGCTCGTACTCCTGCAGGCGGCGGATCAGGGTCACCCGCGGGTCTTCTCCCTCCTCTTCATCCTCCAGCTCCGGCGCCTTGGGCAGCAGCAGGCGGGATTTGATCTCCGCGAGCCAGGCCGCCATCAGCAGATATTCGGCTGCCAGCTCAAGGTTGAGCCCCTGCATCAGCTCCACGTACTCCATGTACTGGGAAGTGATCTGCAGGATCGGCAGGTTGAGGATATCGAGCTGCTGGCGCCGGATAAGGTAGAGCAGCAGATCCAGCGGCCCCTCGAAGGTATCGAGGAACACCTCCAGTGCATCGGGCGGGATGAACAGGTCCTGGGGCAGCTCGTGATAGGGCTGCCCCAGGACTTTCGCGATGGGTTGGGCGGAGCCAGCCCCCGTCTCGGCGGAAGGGACTGTCACCGGTTCAGCGACATCACTCAAACGGGGTTGGATCTCCGGCGCCGCGACGACGCAATACCGGCTCGTCGTCAGAGAAATCGACCACTGTGGTGGGCTGCTCGCCCAGATAGCCGCCGTTGACCACCAGATCGATCTGCTTGCCCAGCTTGTCGAAGATCTCTTCCGGGTCGAACTCGGCCATCTCGGACTCCGGCAGGATCAGTGTGGTGGAGAGCAGCGGCTCGCCGAGGGCTTCCAAGAGCGCCTGAGCAATCTTGTTGTCCGGCACCCGGATGCCGATGCTCTTCTTCTTCTCGTTCATCAGGCGGCGCGGCACCTCTTTGGTCGCCTTGAAGATGAAGGTGTAGGCGCCCGGGGTGTTGTTCTTGATCAGGCGAAACGCGCTGTTGTCGACCTTGGCGTAGGTGGAGATCTCGGAGAGATCGCGGCACACCAGGGTGAAGTCGTGGTTGGCGTCGAGGCGACGGATGCGGCAGATGCGCTCCAGCGCGCCCTTGTCACCCATCTGGCAACCCAGCGCATAACCGGAGTCGGTCGGATAGACGATAACGCCGCCGTTCTGGATGATCTGTACCGCCTGACCGATCAGACGGGCCTGGGGGTTTTCCGGATGTACGTAAAAATGCTGACTCATAGCTTGTTCTCGCAATGGGGGCAGCAATACCTGCCCGCTCGTATGGTCACAGGTCAATCACCCATGACACTACCTTAACCTGTTTGTGGCTGCTTCGCTGGCGCCGTTACCGGCTCGCCAGCAGCTCGGCATGTTGCTCGGTGGTGAGCCCAAAGTGACCGGGATAGGCAAGCCAGACGGGCATCCCCTCTTTGGGCAGCCAGAGGTGGCGGCCCAGCTCGGTCCAGTTGGAGGGAAAGTGAAAATCCGATCCCACCGAGATATAGAGGTCGTGATCCTTGGCCCACTGGCCCAGATTGGCCCGCTCCTGCGGGCTCTGCTGGGGCAATGAGACTTCCATGGCATCGCCACCGGCCGCCTTGAAGGCCACCAGCAGCCGCTTGATCCACTTGGCGGTGAGATCGTAACGGCTGGGGTGGGCCAGCACCGCCAGCCCACCGGCGGCGTGAATGGCAGCGATGGCTTCGCTCATCTCGGGCCACTCGGCCGGGGCATAACCCTTATTGCCACGGCTCAGGTACTTTTTGAATACCTTTTGCATGTTGTCGGCCACCCCGCGTGCCACCAGCACTCGGGCAAAGTGGGCGCGGGTCACGGCGGCGTCACCGGCGAGCGCCTTGGCCTCTTCATAGGTGCCGGGGATGAGGCACTTCTCCAGACGACGCCCGATTTCCAGCGCACGCGCCTCACGGCGTGCCAGCTGACCGGCCAGAAAGTCGGTCAGCTGCGGATTTTTTTCATCCACCCCCAGCGCCACGATATGAATTTCGTGATGCTCCCAGCCGGTGGAGATCTCGACCCCGCTCACCAGTCGCAGCGGCAGTTGCTCGGCGTCGATGGTGCGGCGCACCTCATCAAGCCCGGCAAGGGTATCGTGGTCAGTAACCGCTAACACCTCGACCTGTTTTTCGGCGGCGCGGCGCACCAGTTCGGCTGGGCTCAGCACCCCGTCGGAGGCAGTGGTATGGCAGTGAAGATCGAATCTCATCAGGTTATTCCGCTCTCGTGGTCAGGTCACCATTCATGGCAAATCGGTGAAAGAAGGCTAAAAAGCGACTTGACTTGGCCGCGGCTTTATCGTTTTCTGTAGGCACTTCATTGCAAACATCTTTTTACAGGACTTTATCATGCAAACGACTTCCATCCTGACCATCTGGTGGTGGCACACTCCCTGACATGCGGGCGTGTGGTCGTTGCTGTACCTGTAATCTGACAGCAAATTAAGAACCCAAAGAAAAAGCCCGCTGACCCCAGCGGGCTTTTTTATTATCCGGCAAATGGACCTGTGATGAAACCGAGAATTCAGACAAGCAAGCTGACCTGGCGATGGCGCCCCTGAACCAGCCACCCCAGACCAATTAAATTTCTAAGGAATTCAACGTCATGAACATCGGTAAAACACATCACACGCAAGGGAACGCACTATGACAGCCACACATCGCCTTCCTCTGGGTGAATTCGATACCCTCAAACTCAACGCCCCCTATGTGGCCGATCCGCTGGCACTCTATACCCGCCTCTGTCAGGGCCGCCCCAACAACCTGCTGCTGGAATCGGTCGAGATCGACTCCAAGGCGGGCAAACAGAGCCTGCTGCTGGTGGATGCCTGCCTGCGCATCGAGTGCCGTGGTCGCACCGTGCGGGTTCGCAGCCTCAACGACAACGGCGCCCAGTTGCAAAGCCTGCTGGCCGAACGGCTGCCCGTGGTGGTGGCCCGCTCGCTGGTAGATGGCGAATTGCAACTCGACTTCCCTGCCTCCGATCGGGAGCAGGACGAAGATTCCCGCCTCAAGGGGAGCAGCGTGCTGGACGTGTTGCGCACCCTGCAGCGGGAGCTTGATTGCCAGCTCGGCAAAGAGGCACTGTTTATGGCGGGCAGCTTTGCCTACGACCTCATCGCCTCTTTTGAAGATCTGCCCGAAGTGCCACAGGGGAGCAACGACTGCCCCGACTACTGCTGCTATGTGGCCGAGACCCTGATCACCATCGACCATATCGAACGCACCACTCAACTGCTGGCCTGCATCTTTGGCGGCGATAGCGACGAAAGCCAGGTGGAAGACAGATACACCCGCCTAACCGAGCGGCTCACCGACTTCAAACAGATTTGCCAGCAACCTCTCTGCGCCGAACTGACCACCCAGCCCCTGACCGGTGGCATGAGCGTGGACAAGAGCGACAAACAGTTCTGCGCCGAGGTGGAGAAGCTCAAGGGCTTTATCCGCCGTGGCGATATCTTCCAGGTGGTGCCGTCCCGCTGCTTCTCCCTGCCCTGCCCGAGCCCCCTGGCCGCCTATCGCCGCCTCAAACAGACCAACCCCAGCCCCTACATGTTCTACGTGCAGGATGAGGGCTTCACCCTGTTTGGCGCCTCGCCGGAGAGCGCGGTGAAATTCTGCGCCGCCAGCCGCGATGTGGAGATGTACCCCATCGCCGGTACCCGCCGCCGTGGCTTCAACCCCGATGGTAGCATCAACCGCGATCTCGATGGCCGTATCGAGCTGGAGCTGCGTCAGGACGAGAAAGAGGTGGCCGAGCACCTGATGCTGGTGGATCTGGGCCGCAACGACATCGCCCGCATCTCGGAGCCCGGCACCCGCTACGTCAAGGAGCTGCTGAAAGTGGATCGCTACAGCCACGTGATGCATCTGGTCTCCAAGGTGGTCGGCACTCTGCGTTCCGACCTAGACGCCCTGCACGCCTATCAGGCCTGCATGAACATGGGCACCCTCACCGGCGCACCGAAGATCCGCGCCAGCGAGCTTATTCGCATGATGGAAGGCAAGCGCCGCGGCAGCTACGGCGGCGCCGTCGGCTACATCAACGGCGCTGGCGAGATGGATACCTGCATCGTCATCCGCTCCGCTTTCGTGAAAGATGGCGTGGCCCATGTGCAGGCCGGTGCCGGGGTGGTCTATGACTCCAAACCGCAAGCAGAAGCGGACGAAACCCGCGCCAAGGCGGCCGCCGTGCTGGCCGCCATCGCTGCCAGCCATGGCACCTCTGTGCAAGCCCTGAGCGCCCAGCAGGAGCAACATAAGGACGTGAGCCAATGAGTACCGGATCAACAGCCACTAATATCTTTCTGCTCGACAACTTCGACTCCTTTACCTACAACCTCGTCGATCAGTTCCGCTCCCTCGGTTATCCGGTGCGGATCTACCGCAACAGCCTGCCGGCGAGCCGCATCATGAGCGAAATCGCTGCCTGTGAAGGAGACGCCGTGCTGGTGCTCTCGCCGGGCCCAGGTGCCCCCCACGAGGCGGGTTGCCTCATCGACCTTATCAAGCTGGCCCGCGGTCAGGTGCCCATCCTCGGTATCTGTCTCGGCCATCAGGCCCTGTGCGAAGCCTACGGCGGCACCGTCGGTGCGGCAGGCGAAATTGTCCACGGCAAGCGCTCACTGATTGAGCACAACGGCCACGGCGCCTTCGCCGGTCTGCCGAGCCCGCTGCCGGTAGCCCGTTACCACTCGCTGGTCGCTACCTATGTACCGGAAGAGCTGACGGTGATTGCCCACTATCAGGGCATGCCCATGGCCATCGAGCAGCAGGATGAGCGGGTGCTGGGCTTCCAGTTCCACCCGGAATCCATCATGACCTCGGAAGGGGCCCGTCTGCTGACTCAGGCGCTCGCCCATATCACCCGTCCAGAAAGCAGTGTGCGGTAAGGAGACCAACATGCATCAACATCTCAACACCCTCTATCAGGGTCAGTCTCTGAGCCGTGAAAGTACCCGTGACGCCTTCGGCCAGGTGGTTCGTGGCGAAGTGGATCCCATCGTGCTCGCCAGTCTCCTGACCGCTCTCAAGATCAAGGGGGAGACCCCGGAGGAGATCGCCGGCGCCGCCGAGGCTCTCTTGGCTGAAGCGCGCGACTTCCCGCGTCCGGACTATGAATTTTGCGACATCGTCGGCACCGGTGGTGATGGCCTCAACACCATCAACGTCTCCACCACCTCGGCACTGGTCGCCGCCGCCTGCGGCCTGAAAGTGGCCAAGCATGGCAACCGCTCGGTCTCGAGCAAGTCGGGCTCAAGCGATCTGCTGGACAAAATGGGCATCAAGCTCGACATGAGCCCGGCGCAGGCGCGCCGCTGCCTGGATGAGCTTGGCATCTGCTTCCTGTTCGCCCCCCAGTACCACGCCGGGGTGCGCCACGCCATGCCGGTGCGTCAGGCCCTCAAAACCCGCACCCTGTTCAATGTGCTGGGGCCGCTTATCAACCCCGCTCGCCCCACCTATCAGCTGATGGGGGTCTATGCCCCCGAGCTGGTGCGTCCCATCGCAGAAACCCTGCTGGCACTGGGGCTGAAAACCGGTATGGTGGTTCACGGCGCCGGGCTCGACGAGATTGCCATCCACGGCCCGACCCAGGTGGCCCAGATCCGTGACGGCGAGATCCGCGAATTTCTGCTCACCCCGGCTGATTTTGGCCTCGAGACCTATCCGGTCAGCGCCATTCAGGGTGGTGAGCCTGAAGAGAACCGTGCCATCACCGCCGCCATTCTGGAAGGGCGTGGCACCCCGGCCCACAACGCCGCCATTGCCGCCAATGTGGCGCCACTGCTGCTGATGGCGGGCAAGGCGAAAGATCTCAAGAGCGCGGCGGCCGAGGTGCTGGCGGTGCTGGCGAGCGGCAAGGCAGCGGATCTGGCTGCTCGGCTCGCCACTTTGAGCCATCAGGAAGCGGGCCATCAGGAGGCATGATGTCAGCCACCACGTTGCACAACAGTCATTCAGAACGCCCGCAGGGCAAGAGCCAGCTTCGCAAGGATAACGAGATGTCAGACCTTATTGCCCCCCATGCTTTTCTGAACATGGCCTCCATCAGCCAGACCATTCTCGGCAAGATCGTGGCGGCCAAGCAGGAGTGGGTCGCCGCCCGCAAGCAGGCCCAACCGCTGGAGAGCTTCCAGAGCGCGCTGACCCCAAGCGATCGGGATTTCGTCGGCGCCCTCAAGGCAGGCTCCACCCGCTTTATTCTGGAGTGCAAGAAGGCCTCCCCCTCCAAGGGCTTGATCCGCGACGATTTCAGTCCGGAGGCCATCGCCGACATCTATGGCAAATACGCCACCGCCATCTCGGTGCTGACCGACGAGAAGTTCTTTCAGGGGGATTTCGCCTTGTTGCCGCGGGTGCGCAGCCGCGTATCGCAGCCGGTGCTCTGCAAGGATTTCATGATTGACCCCTATCAGGTCTATCTGGCCCGTCACTATCAGGCGGACGCCATCCTGCTGATGCTCTCGGTGCTCACCGACGAGGGCTATCGCGCCCTGTTCGCGGTGGCCAAGGAGCTGGGTCTGGGCGTGCTCACCGAGGTGAGCAACGAGGAGGAGCTGGCCCGCGCCATCGCGCTGGGGGCGCCGGTGATTGGCATCAATAACCGGGATCTGCGCGATTTGAGCGTGGATCTGAACCGCACCAAACAACTGGCCGCAGACATCCCAGCCGATCGGGTGGTGATCAGCGAGTCCGGCATCAACCACCGCGCTCAGGTAGCGGATCTGCGCCACCACGCCAAGGGCTTTCTGGTGGGCTCATCCCTGATGGCCGAGCCGGATTTGGAAGCGGCTGTGCGCAAGCTGGTACTGGGCCAGAACAAGGTGTGCGGCCTGACCCGCGCCGAGGATGCTGCCGCCGCCCATCAGGCGGGCGCGGTGTTCGGCGGTCTTATCTTTGTGGCCAAAAGCCCGCGCTATGTGGACATCCCCGCCGCCCGCGCCGTGATGGCGGGCGCACCGCTCTCCTACGTCGGGGTATTTCGCAACGCCCAGCCCGCCACCATCGTCAAGACGGTGGAGGCGCTGGGACTCGCCGCGGTGCAGCTGCACGGCGATGAAGATGCCGCCTATATCGAGATCCTGCGCCCACTGCTGCCAGCGGGCTGCCAGATCTGGAAAGCAATTGGCATCACAAGCGGCGAGCCGCTGCCCGCCCTCGACTACCCGGCCGATCGCCTGCTGCTGGATACCAAAGTAGGCAGCCAGAGCGGCGGCACCGGTCAGGCGTTCGACTGGGCCATGCTGGCCCATCTCGATAAAGCCAAGCTGATGCTGGCGGGGGGCCTTAATCCCGACAACGCCCTGCAGGCGGCGCAAGTGGGCTGCCTCGGCCTTGATTTCAACTCCGGGGTGGAGAGTGCCCCGGGCCAGAAGGATGCGCACAAGATAGCAGCCGCCTTCGACACACTGCGCAACCTGTAACGCAATCCTTTTTGATATTTCGATTTAGCTAATACAAGGAAGAAGCCATGACCCTGCTCAACCCGTTTTTCGGTGAATTTGGTGGCATGTATGTGCCCCAAATCCTTATCCCGGCCCTGCTCCAGCTGGAGAAAGCCTTTGTCGATGCCAAGGATGATCCGGCCTTTATCGCCGAGTTTCAGTCCCTGCTGACCGAGTATGCCGGTCGCCCGACTCCGCTCACCCTGACCCGCAATCTGACCAAAGGCACCAAGACCCGCCTCTATCTCAAGCGTGAAGATCTGCTGCACGGCGGCGCCCACAAGACCAACCAGGTGCTGGGTCAGGCGCTGCTGGCCAAGCGGATGGGCAAGAGCGAGATCATCGCCGAGACCGGCGCCGGTCAGCACGGCGTCGCCACTGCGCTGGCCTGCGCTCTGCTCGGCCTCAAGTGCCGGGTCTATATGGGTGCCAAGGATTGCGAGCGCCAGAAGCCCAACGTATTTCGCATGAAGCTGATGGGCGCCACCGTCATCCCGGTGCACTCCGGCTCGTCCACCCTCAAGGATGCCTGCAACGAGGCGCTGCGCGACTGGGCTGCCAACTACGAGTCGGCCCACTACCTGCTCGGCACCGCCGCTGGTCCGCACCCCTTCCCCACTATCGTGCGGGAGTTCCAGAAGATGATCGGCGAAGAGGCCAAGGCCCAGTGCTTCGAGAAAGAAGAGCGGCTGCCCGATGCGGTGATCGCCTGCGTCGGCGGCGGGTCGAACGCCATCGGCATGTTTGCCGACTTTATCGATGAGCCTTCAGTGCGCCTCATCGGCGTCGAGCCGGGTGGTCACGGCATCGAGAGCGGCGAGCACGGTGCGCCGCTCGGTCACGGCAGCAAGGGGGTCTTCTTTGGCATGCACTCCTACCTGATGCAAGACAATCAGGGGCAAATTCAGGAGTCCTACTCCGTTTCTGCGGGGCTGGATTTCCCCTCCGTCGGCCCGCAGCACGCCCATCTGGCCGCCATCGGCCGCGCCGAGTACCCCTCGGTGACCGACAAGGAGGCGCTGGACGCCTTCCAGGAGCTGGCCAAATCCGAAGGCATCATACCGGCGCTGGAGTCCTCCCACGCGCTGGCCCACGCCCTCAAGATGGCCCGCAGTGAACCGGAGAAAGAGCAGGTGCTCATCGTCAACCTCTCCGGCCGTGGCGACAAAGATATCTTCACCGTTTCCGATATTTTCGAGAAAGAAGGAACCTTGTCATGAACCGTTACGCACAACTCTTCTCCCGTCTGGACGCGGCCAATCAGGGCGCCTTTGTGCCGTTCGTGATGCTGGGTGACCCCACCCCCGAATTGTCACTGGCCATCGTCGATGCGCTGGTCGCAGGGGGCGCCGATGCCCTCGAGCTCGGCATTCCCTTCTCCGATCCGGTGGCAGACGGCCCCACCATTCAGGGCGCCGCTCTGCGCGCCTTTGCCAGCCACACCACCCCGGACGACTGCTTCGAGCTGCTCGGCCGCATCCGCGCCAAGTACCCGCAGCTGCCCATTGGCCTCTTGGTCTACGCCAACCTGGTCTATGTGCGCAAAATCGATGGCTTCTACGAGAAGTGCCAGCAGGCAGGCGTGGATTCGGTGCTGGTCGCCGACGTGCCGGTGCAGATGTGCGCCCCCTACAAGGCAGCCGCCGACAAGTTCGGCATCGACAGCATCTTTATCGCCCCACCCAATGGCGACGCCGAAACCCTGAAACAGGTGGCGGAGCTGGGCAATGGTTACACCTATCTGGTGAGCCGAGCCGGTGTCACCGGTGCCGAGACCAAGGCCGGCATGCCGGTTGAGGGATTGATCAATACCCTGCGCGAGTTCAACGCCCCCCCCGCCCTGCTCGGCTTTGGCATCAGCGAACCGGCTCAGGTGCGTGAGGCCATCGCCGCTGGCGCCGCCGGTGCCATCTCCGGCTCTGCCGTGGTGAAGATCATCGAGACCCACCACCAGAACCCGGAACATATGCTGACCCGCCTGAAAGAGTTTGTGGAAGGGATGAAGGCTGCGACCAACCGCTAAGGGATGGCATTAGTCAAATGCCATTTGCCGTGAGTGATCCGGCTGCGTATCCGCCTCACCCATAGGTGTATCGCTGCATCACCACATCAAAGGGAGCCTGACCGGCTCCCTTTCTTTTTATCTCGCTCGCACCCGCTTGCAGCTCTAGACGTCTTGCCCCCTCTCCCTCCGGGAGAGGGCTAGGGTGAGGGCGGCTTTGCATTCCCTGCCAAATGAGTTGTTCACACAGCCACGTCTCAATGACTAATTTATTGATCCAACACAGATTCCCACCAAAACACGCTTCTCAACGCACCACCCTCCCCCTTAAGATACCCGAATGACAATCAACCTCTCGGAAGAGCGCCATGACAGCGATTGTTGCTATCTCGCAGGTGAAAAGCAGCAAACTGGGAACTGTCACTCAGGGGCGGTAGCGTGATTTTTTGTAGGTTGACGCAGCGTGTAGCAAGGCCCAACAGGCGAGCATTATTGCGCCAACCAGATCGGGATAAACAAGGATGTGGTAGATCCGTAAAACAGATTTATAGATATATTCCGCGGTAAACGTTGGGCTTTACTTAGTTCAGCACCAACCTACTATTTTTAGCCCAACATACGAGATGTTAAATCTACATAGAGATAATTATGGAACAAGTAATAGCAAGTAGTTTAAATGAATACATAGATGCAGTTTTATCTTTTAAGCTAAATCCCGATGAAACAATATTTTTTAGAGGGGAACCGGATGATTTCCAAGAAACAGCGTTTCAACCATCAATATATCGTAATAGCATTATTAAAAATGAACACAAATTATATAGAGATATTCAAAGATTTAATGATGCTGAATTTTCTTCAGATCGTTCGACTCTTGATAGATTGAGTAGAATGCAACATTATCGTACCCCTACAAGACTGACTGATTTAAGTGAAGATGCATTAACCGCTTTGTTTTTTGCATTATTACATGAAGCCGATGCAAAAAATATAAAACCCATAGTTTATGTTGTTGCCATAAAAAATGATGAAATAAAATATTACGACTCCGATGCTGTCAGTGTTGTTTCAAATTTAGCTAAATCTCCAATAATCAACAACGATAATATTTATAAATCAAAAACAACATTAGCAAGAGATGCTTTAAAGGCAATAGAAGATAAAGAGGTGAACCCATTTCAATCGTTTAACGAAAAAGAATCTGTTAAATATCTTCTCCATGATATAAAAGAAGATAAGGGATACTTTGAAGGCAAGGTAAATCCTAATCATATATTTTCTATTTTTTGCGTCAAACCAAAACTATCTAACTCACGATTAAATGGCCAGAAGGGCGCTTTCTTAGTTTATGGTTTGAATAAGTCTGATATAACTAAAAGTCCATCATTCATCAAGCGCGTCGGGAATTATTGTTTCCTTGATGAAATTAAATCAATCAATCATCCAGTAGCACGAATTAAAAAAATAACTATTGGCGACAGAATTAATATATCAGATATAAATAAACTTGGTATAACGATGCCGTATATTTACACTGGTTTAGAAAAAATAGCTGATCATTTCAAAAAAATTTATGGCTAAATATAACAAAAATTAATGTGGGGGCATTACGTAACCCCAAAATTAACGAAATGTATTCTCAGAGAAATGATTAGAATAGACAGGTATCGTTCTGGTTTCTTTAAATAACACTCCTTAATAGTCGCGAGGGATAAAAGTTAAATTTTTCTGAAATTTATTATGCTATAAAATCCAACTTCGCTCGATAGAATCTGGGACACCTACCTTTCTGAGCAAGGCGCAGCATAGCCAACATTCAAAAAGATGAGTGTCCCGGCTCTGCTGGTTAGCAATAAAGGATTGTAAGACTTGAACTATATAGAAAGATTAATAAATGCGGTTGACTACACACGCAGCTTAGGATTGAAGGTTGAAAAATCTCCGATACCGCTAGGTAAAAAGATTGAGCATTCAACTATGCAAGATATATTTCAACTATGTGGTGATGCGTTATACCACTATGGCTATCAAACTTCAGAAGATTTAGCTAGTCAATGTACGCCGGTACATTTAATGCTAATGTCTCATCTTAAAAGCGACCTGAACATTGAAAGCTTTATCACTGTAGGTGATAGATATTGGGATGATTACATCTATTGTAAGATATCTAGAGATTATATAGAAAGTGAACTGAAGAAGCCGAATATTGATGGAGACATTAAGGCTCATGTTTGGTTGACCCTTACAGATGGTACGATTTTAGACTGTACTGCAGAGGCACATGCCGATCTCCTTTTCAAGCGCGGCCTACATCCTGCCCACAAATGCATAATGCTCGTTGATCCAATCCAAGAAGAAAGCGCCAAGTCGGGATATCACAGGCCTTATCTAATAGGAACTGATTTTTTAGAAAAGACAGGGATGTGTCGGATTGTACATCCATAAAAAAACATTGCAGCGAACAAGTTGCAAATCTGGGACACCCACATGTCTCAGCAAGGCGTAGCATACGCCAGAACACAAAAGATGGGTGTCCAAGTTTTTATTTGTTTAAAGTAGTCCCCCAACATATGGCATTTTTCACTCCATCATTGGGTTTTGTGTTTACGGTGCAATGATTTAGGTTAGGTGGTAGCGTTGCGTGCTACTTAACCCGGCGTTATGTGAAAATGGAGCGAAGATGAAGAAGTTACTAACGACAATTCTTGGGGTATTAGGGATGAGTGGAGAAAATGCAGATTCAGGAATGAATTTCTCTCATGTAGATTCTCGCGAAAAGGCAATGGCACTTGTTCAGGAAGGCAAGCTTTTCAAAATACTTTTATTCCCATCTGAATTTGGAGGTGAAGATATTCCTCAAAACTCTGTTTACGTGCCTGCTGGAATCCCAGAAATAAAAGACCAAATTATAGGAACACTTATTCGTTTTGTAGAACAAGGCTTTATCGATAACATGCAGGTTAATCCAGAGTACAAGGGAAATAGCTTTGTGCCATCAAAAATCAAAATAAGAACTTCGCATTCAGGTAAAGAGGGGGAATTTAACCCAACAATTGAAATTTGGTAAGCACATAACAAGTGCAGGTTGTCGAACAGGTACTACGTGTACAGATCTAGTTATCACCTGACACCTGCCATCCCATCAACACCAGCATCAATACAACCCCCGGCAGCCAGACCCAGTAGAGCTCGGAGAGGATCACCGCCTCACCTCGGTCGGTGAGATAGGCCTCCAGCTTGAAGGGGGCAACCCGGATCACCTGCCAGGGGGCGAAGAAACGCTCGTCACGCCACGGCCAGAGCCAGCCAACCCCTTTGCCGCCGGTGGTGAGGGAATCGAGCAGGCTGTGGGAGAGCAAAGAGGCCAGCAGAAACGACCAGACGGTGGCGGCGCTGGCCCGAAATTGGCGGTGAAACAGCATGGCCAGAGTGGGCAGGGCAAAGGCAAACAGCAAGGAGTGAGTAAAACCGCGGTGGCCAAAGACGTGGCCGTAGGCAGCCCCCAGTTTAAAGGCGAGCACATCGGCATCGGGCAGCATGGCGATGGCAACCCCTGCCAACAGCAGGCGCGGCGGGATAATCCGGCAACCAAGCCCGAGCCCAAGACAGAGAGGGACGGCGGCGTGAGTGACGATGGTGGGCATAGAGTGAAGCTCCAACTGAAAACGTGAGCCTACCCTACCCCCGCTCGGTGAAGTGAAGGTGAAGTGCCCCCTCTTATGTTGCTGTATTCCCCCTCAAATCCTTAGCCATCAGCCAGAAGAGGCGTCACACAGGAAAGCTGTTGCACGCGCTCCGAAGCAGGGGCCGAAATCCTGTGGTTTGTCCCTCTGTATTGGCTCGTTCGTTGTGTGTCGAACGCAGGCCCAATCAGCCTTGGCGCGTTAACTTGAAATGTTCATTTAACAGCGGCTGACATGCAGAACGGGATCGTGATAAGTAGTCTCTTCGATTCACATCACAGGGATAGTGGCAGCGATGAATGTATCAAAAAGTATCAGGCTGATTGCGAGCGTTATCAGCCTTTGGTTAATGACAGGATGCATGGCAGAGGCCGCCTCTGCGCAGCCGCAGCAAAAGCCGTACGCGCTGATCTATAACGGGCCGGTTTCTGATGGGGATAGCACCAAGGCGATTGCGGATGTGGTCAGGCAGGTGGGCTTGCCGGTCAGGTATCTCTCCAATATCGGGGCGCTGCCTGCAGAGCTTGATAATGCCAGGGTGTTTATCGTTGGCGGCACAGAGGACGATGTTGAGCCGCTCCTCAAGGCCTTCACCGCTGACGCGCGTTCGGCGTTAAAAACCTATTTACAGAATGGTGGCCGCTACCTCGGGATCTGTGGGGGTGCCTTTGTGGCATCCACCGGCTGGTCTGAAGAAGAGGGCTTTGTGCCGGCGCTGGGCCTTGTCCCTGCCACATCCGATGATTATGACGGCGACTTTAGCGCCAAGATCTTCCCGATCACCTGGCTTGGTGAAGAGCGCCAGATGTATTACCAGGCCGGCCCGCAATTTACGCCGGTGCCAAGCCCCGAGCAGGTCAAGGTTATCGCCCATTTTCAAAACCATCAGATTGCCGCGCTGATCAGCTCATATGGCAAAGGCAAGGTGGCGGTTTCCGGGCCACACCCCGAAGCCCCCGAATCGTGGAAAGAGAACGCGGTGGACGGCGACAAGATGGAGTCGAATATTCATTTAGCAGTTGGACTCGTCAACGAGTTGCTCTCCGAAGAGCCCGTCACCCATTCGAAATAGTCGCATCCCTACGCCCCCGGATTTGGCACCATTGCTCTGCCCGGAAGTCAGGGCAACCAATCAGCCGCTATCCATAAAAAAACCACCGACCTGCAAAAGGTCGGTGGTTTTTTTATCGGTGGTAGATAACGGGTAGCCGATACGAAGCGTTCGCTACCTCAACTTTCGCCCGGGAACGAGCACTACTCCTCCTGCTCCTCCGGTTGTCTCTCCTCACCCCGTATCTGTAGCAGCTCCTCGACCCTGGCTTGCCACTTGTCGTGGGCCTGTTTGCGCTCCTGCTGCATAAATGCTTCTCGCATGGTGTCGATTTTCTGGTCAAGTGTTTCCATCAGAGTGTCTCCTTGTGTGACCGCGTAAAGACTGGCTGACGGCGCGTTGGCCAACCTGCTCCCCTAATCTGACACCGCTAATGCCGTTACTGCCCAATCAAATAATCGATTGGAAATGCTAAAACCAATCTAAAAATTCTTTTTCGTGTTTATTCCACCACGTCAGCGCGAGGGAAACAGGCCACTCAGAGCGGGATAATCCGGCACGGGGTCAACACGTTGTTGAGTCTGGTAGTCCCCCTTTTCAGGGAAATGGGGCACCGTCACCTAATCCGTCCGTTGAGGAGTACCGGCTGATTTCCGGGGTGTTGCTGTGCCCATGATCACACAGTCACAACTCTCGCCCTCCTCTCACCGCGCCCCCGCTTTTTATCATCTAGAGTTAGCGGGCAGTCCAAAGCTGCTGATTTATATACATTCGCCGCCAAGAGGGATCTTTTTTCATGACCGAGCATATCGATCTGCTACCTATCAACACGGATGATGAGCAGGACGCAGGCAACCGTTACCTCTACTACACCGAAGGGGATCTGGCCCGCATTCTCGCCAATCTGGAACAGCTGCGCCACGCGGTGTTTCCGGCCGCCATCGGAGAGAGCGAAACGGGCGCCGCCGTGCCCCACAACTTTCCGTCCGTCTGTCTGGTGGGGCTGGGGCGCTGCGGCTCCAACATCGCGCAGGATGTGGCCTCGCTGGTCTACAACGCCCGCAGCTTTTATCTCAATGAGTTCAATAGTGAAGAGCAACGCAAGCGGGAGAAGGAGTTTGGTCCGGTAAGCTGGATCCGGCGCAATCTGCGGCTGCCAAACAACGGGGCTCGACCGGTCTTTCTGATCGAGCCTATGGTGATGCTGGGGGATCTGGACAAGGACATCGATGGCCGCATCCGCCACTCCAATCGCAGCGGCGAAGGTGGCTCCTTGCGTGACTATGCCAAGATGCGGGTGATGGACTTGTCGGAGATCCACGCGGGGGGCGCGGGTAACGCCCCCATCCTTGGCCAGTATCTGGCCAAGATCATCCTCAACAAGAGCCCTCACTACTTCGCCAACTCCGAGTGGCAGGCCATTCATACCTAT
The DNA here is from genome assembly GCF_040908355.1 of Aeromonas sp. R2-2. Classification (NCBI taxonomy): domain Bacteria; kingdom Pseudomonadati; phylum Pseudomonadota; class Gammaproteobacteria; order Aeromonadales; family Aeromonadaceae; genus Aeromonas; species Aeromonas sp. R2-2. The sequence continues at coordinate 17,520 of NZ_JBFODQ010000008.1, forward strand.
CTGGTGGACTCCTGCGGCATCAAGGCCAACCAGTCCCGCCTCTATTTCTACATCTTCAGTGCCGGGGGCGGCACCGGCTCCGGCATGGCCTCCGAGTTCGGGCTGGCCCAGCAGTACTCCTACATGAGCAAGACCTTTTCGCCCCCGTCAGAAAAGGAGGAGCACCTCTCCCTCGGGGAGCACTTCATGTTCGATCCCATCTTCACCAGCGGCATCTGCATCCTGCCCAATATCTGTGATCGGGGTATCGAGATCTCGGAAGCGCTGCACATCAACGCCGGGCGCCTGCTGTGCAAGTATCTGGCCGAGGAGTGGGACTTCTCCTATCACTTCGACAACGAGCAGGCGTGCGATGCCAGCATGCTCAAGCGGATCAGGCCCTGGAATGCCATGATGCTGATCTCCAACGACATCATGCGCTACGCCGAAGAGAGCGACGATGGCGAGATCCAGCACGTTGACGTCAACACCATGGAGAAGTACGCCAACCAGTACATCTCACAGCAGATCTTCAACATCCTCACCGCCCAGGCCGTCACCACAGACTACGACGAGAACTACTTTCGCCGGGCGGGCATCGACATCAGCGAGACCATTCGACTCGATGCCAACGACCTCTTTATGAGTCTGGCGGGGCCGGTGGCGGTGGCGTATGCCGAGTCCATCTCCCCCCCCGGCGGCCTGTTTGACAAGGAGGACGGGCTCAATGTGGACGATCTCTTCACCCGTTCCATCGAGCTGCCCCACTTCAACAAGATGACCCAGGCCATCGAGGGGATCAGTCTGCTGCCCATCGAGGCGGGCAACTATCGGGAGTATCTGGACGACTATGTGAAAAGTGGCCATGACCCGGCCCACCTCAACGAGCTGCACTTCTTCAAGAACTGCTCATCGGTGGTGTCGATCATCTCCCTGCCCAAGGAGTACAAGCTCTCCTATATGGATCTCAACCGGCTCAAGTCTCACCTCAACGGACTCTTCCCCAATACCACCCTCAAGCGATATGCGCTGGTCATCGGGGCGTCGGCCAACATCTCCCTCACCACCCTGATCGTCAAGAGCCCCTGCCTGAGCGATGACTTCCTGACCCTGATCGTGGCCTTTATCAAGCGCTGCTTTGCCAAGGATCATTATCGCTTCGATGAACATCTGGACAAGGCGGTGATCGAGATGATCTGCAATGAGGAGTGGAACGATGCGCTGCTCGACAGCATGCTCAACGAGTTCGAGAACCCGGCCAAGATCCTCGATACCAACTGGTACGCCATCAAGCCCATGTATGAGAAGAAATATCGGGAGCTTATCCGCGAGAAGGAGAAGTTCGTCTCCATCAACGATATTCGCCTCAGCCGTGAATCGGTGAAAAAGGCGCTGCTCTATCTGCGGGAGATCTATCGCCACCGGGTCAGCAAGACCCGCATTCTCTCCCTCAACCCAAGGTTGGGGGAAGCGAACGCTCGCTAGCACCCTGCCCATAAAGCAAAGCGCCCGCCCCAGATGGGGCGGGCGTTTTTTTACTGGCACAGCCTGGCTTTATCTCATCAGAGGGAGACAAAGATCCCGGCCAGGGTGGCGCTCATCAGGTTGGCCAGGGTCGCCGCCAACACTGCCTTGAAGCCCATATTGGCCACATCGTGACGGCGTTCCGGCGCCATGGTGCCGATGGAGCCGAGCTGCACCGCAATGGAGCCCAGATTGGCAAAACCACAGAGGGCGAAGGTGATGATGATCTGGGTGTGGGCGCTCAGACCTGCCTTGATATTGGCAAAATCCAGATAGGCAACGAACTCGTTCATGATCACCTTCTGACCGATCAGGGAGCCTGCCGCCATCATCTCGCTGGCAGGCACGCCAATCAGCCAGGCCACCGGAGCAAACAGATAGCCCAGCAGCTGCTGCAGGGAGAGATCGGCCCAGCCGAACCACTCGCCGACTGTGGTGAGACCGGCGTTGATCATGGTGATCACGCTGACAAAGGCGAGCAAGATGGTGCCGATGGCCACGGCGATCTTCATGCCGCCCATGGCACCGCCCGCCAGCGCGTCAATGGCGTTGCTGTAGTCGCTCTTGTCGAGGGTGATCTCGGTCTGATCGCTCACCTGCTGCTGCTCCGGTACCAGCAGTTTGGCCATCAGCAGGCCACCGGGCGCCGCCATAAAGGAGGCGGCGATGAGGTATTTCAGATCCACACCCAGACCGGCGTAACCGCCCAGCACCGAGCCCGCCACCGAGGCCATGCCGCAGGTCATCACCGCAAAGAGTTCGGAGCGGGTCATACCGGCGAGGAAGGGACGAATAAGCAGCGGCGACTCCCCTTGCGACAGGAAGATGTTGCCGGTGGCCACCAGCGACTCGGCGCGGCTGGTGCCGAGCAGACGGTGAATGGCGCCGCCCAATACCCGGATCACCCACTGCATGATGCCGAAGTGGTAGAGCACGGCGATCAGCGCGCTGATAAAAATCACCAGCGGCAGCACCCGCACGGCGAAGATAAAGCCGTTGCTGGCCAGATCGCCAAACACGAAACGGATGCCGCTGTCGGCAAAGCCGAGCAGGGCGGAGACGCCATTGCTCATGGCACCGAGCATGATTTGTCCGGGGGGAAAATAGAGCACCAGCGCAGCAAAACCGGTTTGCAGGGCGAGCGCACCCAGCACGGTTCGCCAGCGGATGGCTCGGCGGTTTTCACTGGCCAGCCAGGCGATAAACATCAGGGCCAGCATACCGACCAGACTCAATAACAGTGTCATCTTGCACCTATGAAGAGAGGAGTTTCATATGGCAAGTCTGCAGACAGGCGTCGCGGGAGATCCGGCGGGAGAGGTGCCGACCCACGCGACACGCAGACCACAAACCTACAGGTTAGTGGCGGGTCCCATCCTGGGGTCATTCACGTTCCGGGTGACAGCATGTATCGGGTGACGCCAGCGCCGTCGCAGGGGGAGATGCGGCCGGGTGGCAGGTCGGGCGGCGATGGTACAGTGATCATCGTCACAGAAAAAGCGGTAAAACGATTGGCCGGAGTAACTTTTTCAACTTGTTCACACAACGAAACAGGGCCAGCGTGAAGCTGGCCCTGTTTCAATCCGTACTTGAGCGTTCAGATGATTACTTGAGGCGCTTGCCGCTCGCATCCACCACCTGCTCGCCATCCTCCTTGGTGAAGGCCCCTTTTTGCTGATCGGGCAGAATATCGAGCACCACTTCCGACGGACGGCACAGCTTGGTGCCAAGAGGCGTGACCACGATAGGCCGGTTGATGAGGATGGGGTGGGCCAGCATGGCATCGATCAGTTCATCATCGCTGAAACGATCTTCCGCCAGCCCGAGCGCCTCGTAGGGTGGCACGTTCTTGCGCAGCAGATCCCGCACCGGCATGGCCATGGCGGCGATCAGCGCCACCAACTGGTCACGGGAGGGGGGCGTCTCCAGATAGTGGATCACGGTGGGCTCCACGCCGCTGTTGCGGATCAGCTCCAGGGTGTTGCGGGAAGTACCACATTCCGGGTTGTGATAGATGGTGATTGCACTCATTTGCGTGTCTCTCATTAATCAAGTGAATAGAAAATGGATAGCATCAGTTCGCGGCCAGCTGTTAGCGGCCATCAGTTAACGGCTCAGCCCCGCTTCGTACCAGGGTTTGCTGGCGTTAACCACCCGCACCACCAGCAGCATGACCGGCACTTCGATCAGCACCCCGACCACGGTGGCGAGCGCCGCGCCGGAGTGAAAGCCGAACAGGCTGATGGCGGCGGCCACCGCCAGCTCGAAGAAGTTGGAGGCGCCGATCAGGGCGGAAGGACAGGCGACCGAGTGCTTCTCCCCCACCTTGCGGTTGAGCCAGTAAGCCAATCCCGAGTTGAACAGCACCTGGATCAGGATCGGCACCGCCAACAAGGCGATGACCAGCGGCTGCTCAATGATGGCGTTGCCCTGAAAGGCGAACAGCAGCACCAGAGTGAGCAGCAGGGCCGCCACCGACCAGGGCTGGATGCGGGTCATGACGCCGTCAAAATGGGCCTCTCCCTTTTTCAGCAAAGCCTTGCGCAGCAGTTGGGCGATGATCACCGGGATGACGATATAGAGCACCACAGAGGTAAGCAGGGTATCCCACGGCACTATGATGCTGGAGACCCCGAGCAGCAGCGCCACCAGAGGGGCAAAGGCAAACACCATGATGAGGTCGTTCACCGCCACCTGCGACAGGGTGAAGTAGGGATCGCCGTTGGTGAGGCGACTCCAGACAAACACCATGGCAGTGCAGGGAGCCGCCGCCAGCAGGATCAGACCCGCTACGTAACTGTCGAGTTGATCCGCCGGCAGCCAGTCAGCAAACAGCACGCGGATAAAGAGCCAGCCGAGGAAGGCCATGGAGAAGGGCTTGACCAGCCAGTTGATAAAGAGGGTGACCCCAATCCCCTTCATGTGGCCCTTCACCTGATGCAGGGCGCCAAAGTCGATCTTGAGCAGCATGGGGATGATCATCACCCAGATCAGCAGCCCCACCGGCAGGTTGACCTTGGCCACCTCCATGGCACCGATCGCCTTGAAGAGATCCGGCAACCCCTGCCCAAGCCCAATTCCCACCAGAATGCAGAGGGCGACCCAGGCGGTCAGATAACGTTCAAAAAAGCCGATGGCAGGCACGGCCTTGGCATCACATGTTGCAGACATCACAGCTCCCGATGCGGCGCAATTTCGCATCTTCTATTGGTTCAAAACACGGGTTTATAACAAGTAACGGCATATTCAAGCCGCCCCGGCAGCAGACCGGGGTGGCGACTCAATGGTGCTGGCAGAGGCGGCGCAGGGCATCGGGCCCTACCGGCTCCTCGGCGAGCAGCGGCACCACGGCGTAGCGGCTGGCGTGTTGCTGCTCGACCGCTTCGATATGGGGCAACTGGCGCTCGGCCCGCAGTTGCAGCAGCGGCGAGCTGACCGCAGCTTGCTGCAAGCTGTGGTTGATGAGCCAGCCCCAGGGCTCGATGCCAGCCCGGCGCAGATCGGCCTGCAGATTGGCCGCCTCCTGCACTGGCGTCGGCTCGGGCAGCGTCACGATCAGCACCTTGGTCTGTTTGGGGTCCTGCAACTGCATCATGGGGGTGGTGAAGTGCAGCCCCTTGTTTCCCATCTGGCGAGCGATCTCCCTGTGGTAGGCGCCGGTGGCGTCGAGCAGCAGCAGGGTGTGGCCGGTAGGGGCTGTATCCATCACCACGAAGCGCTTGCCCGCCTCGCGAATGATGCGCGAGAAGGCCTGAAACACGGCGATCTCCTCGGTACAAGGGGAGCGCAAGTCCTCCTCCAGCAGTGCCCGCCCCTGCTCATCCAGGGCTGCTCCCTTGGTGGCCAGCACCTGGGCGCGGTAACGCTCGGTCTCGGCGTGGGGGTCGATGCGGCTCACCTCAAGATGGGGCAGACTAGCTGCCAGCGTCTCGTTCAGGTGCGCGGCGGGATCCGAGGTGGTGAGATGCACCGGCAAACCGCGGCTCGCCAGCTCCACCGCCACGGCGGCCGCCAGCGTGGTTTTGCCCACCCCGCCCTTGCCCATCAGCATGATGAGGCCGTGACCATCGGCGGCCAGCTCGTCTACCAGCAAACTCAACTCGGGCTGGGCTGGCAGATGGGCTAACGTTGCCAGTGATACCTGCGCACCAGCATCCTGTGGTTGCAGTAGCAGCCGCAAACTGTCGAGCCCCACCAGATTGGTGGCCAGCAGCGGGATATGATCCTGCGCCAGCCCCTTTATCCCTTGCGGCATCTGGGCGAGAGCCTGTTGCTCGCGCTGCCAGAGCGCCATTGCCAGCGGATCTCCGGCAATGGCGCCTTCGGGGAAGAGGCCATTGATCACCAGTTGCTGATTCAACAAGCCGATGGCGGCCAGCTCCTCGTGGGTGCGAGCCACTTCCCGCAGAGTGGATTGCTGGGCGCGCGCCACCAGCACCAGACGGGTGCGAGCAGCATCAGCCAGGGCGGCGACCGCCTCGCCATACTGACTGCGCTGTTTCTCCAACCCCGCCAACGGGCCAAGGCAGGAGGCATCCCCCTTGCCCTGTTCCAGAAATTCGCTCCAGGCTCCCGGCAGTTGCAGCAACCGGATGGTGTGACCGGTAGGCGCCGTATCAAAGACGATATGGTCATACTCGGCCAGCAGCGTTTGGTCGGTCAGCAGGGCGGTGAATTCGTCAAAAGCGGCGATCTCGGTGGTGCAGGCGCCGGAGAGCTGCTCCTCGATGCTGCGCACCACGCTCTCGGGCAACTTGCCGCGTACCGGCCCGACAATCCGCTCCCGATAGGCTTTGGCCGCCGCGGGGGGATCTATCTCCAGCGCCGACAAACCGGGCACAGCGGCGATGGCGGTGACGCGATTGCCGATCTCGGTGGCAAACACCTGCCCCACGTTGGAGGCAGGGTCGGTGCTGACCAGCAGTACGCGCTTGCCAATATCACAAAGAGCCACCGCACTGGCGCAGGCCAGCGAGGTCTTGCCCACCCCGCCCTTACCGGTGAAAAAGAGAAACGGCGGTGGATTGGTCAGAAAATGGTACATAGCCTCTCCCGAATGGTGCGTCACGACTCAGCAGCAACCGCTGCCAGAGCAGCAGCCGCCCTTGACGATCCCCTTGATGGCCGCTTGCGGCGCAGGCAGCCCGGCATAACGGGCCAGCTCGCTGCGGTTCGGGTAACGGCCGGTCAACACCACCTGCCCCTCTACCAGCACCAGTGGCAACCCCTCCTCCCCGGCGTGAGTCAGAAAAGCGCTGACGGCAGGCGTCTCGGCAAACTGCATCGGCTGCTGGGCCAGATTGAAACGCTCGATGACAACTCCCTGCTCCTTGGCCCAGGCAAGGTCGGCTGCGAAGGTGACCAGTGCCTGATCAACCTCGGTACCGCAGACACCGCTGGAGCAGCAGAGGGCGGGATCAAAAATCTGAATGGAGGACATGGCATTACTCCTTGTTGCAGCAGGGCTGCGTAGGCAGAACATGGGGGGAGCAGGCTGACTCGGCACGCATCACGCCGCACGCCTCGGGATGACCGGCGCAGCACTCCTCGGTGAGGTAGGCGATCACATCCAGCATCAGGGGAATATTGGCGCGGTAGCGCAGAAAGCGCCCCTCCTGCTCCACCGACAGCAGACCGGTGTTGAGCATCGCCTTGAGGTGAAACGAGAGGGTATTGGGGGCAATATCGAGCTCGCTGGCCAGTTCACCGGCGACCCGCCCCTCCAGCCCGGCCTTCACCAGCAGCCGCCATACATCGAGCCGGATGCCGGATGCCAGCGATTCAAAGACCTTGGTGGCCATCTCTTTGTTCATCTTCACTCCCCTTGGTGCGACTTTTCATTTCAACTATACAAGAATTATTGAAATGATCAAGATACGTACCAAACCGAAGATACGAGATTCTGGTATCAAACCGGGCTGACTGGAGAATCGACGAGTGAACAACAGTAGCGGACGACCACGCAGGGTTCATCGCAGATAAACAGACGCCCTCCAGAGGGAGGGCGTATCAGAGCGTTTGATCCGCCTGCACTGTCAGCGCTGTCGGGGCAATCAGACGAACGCGTGCCTTATTTGGCAGCAGACACGGCGTTAAAGGTGAGCAGGGCCGCCTTGTTGGCATCGCTCAGAGTCAGCTGGTTGCCGTTGATGGAGTAGGTTGCCACCTTCTCCAGCTTTTGCAGGAACTCGGTCTCTTTGCTCATGGCGTCGCCGATGCACATCATGCGAGTGGAGCCCATGGCACCCAGCGTCAAGACACCGTCACCCTGCTTGGTGATACCGCCAAAATAACGGTTGCAGCCGCCCTTGCCCGCCACCTTGCCGTCGACCACTTGCAGGGTGAAGGTATCGCCGGTGGCGCCTTGCAGCTGCCAGCTGGATGCTTGCAGTTGAGCCATGCTGGAACCTGTTGCCATTGCGCAGCCTCCCAGTGCCAGCGCGGCCAGCAGAGTCAGTTTCTTGTTCATGGATTCACCTCTTAATGATTAGAGCCATCAATACGGCAGCCTGTTTATCATGGCTGGCGCCCATGCAAAAGGATTTTATTGTGATCTCCCTTCACTTTACTACCAGCTGGCATGTGCCATGCTTAGGCTCAGTTCCGGACCCAGGGAGGGGAAACGAATGGTCAAATCACTCATCATCACACTGCTTGCAACCTGCGCCAGCTTGGCTGTTCAGGCCGCCGACTGGGCAGTGGTTCAGCCGCAATCCAACCCGTCTCTCTATGTCAAAAGTTACTCGGGTGTGCTGCTCAATGGCCATAGCCATCACAGCGACAGTTTTGATCTCTGGCTGGTCAATAGCGGCTATCAGTATCCGGTGGTGGATGATGTGACCCTCTTTATGGAAGCGGGCCCGGCGGTGGCGGATCAGAATCGCACATCCGGTTTCAATATGAGTTCGGGGGTACGCTACCAGCTCTCTCCGGCATTCAATATCGGCAGCCAGATCAAGCATCTCGATCTCAACAAGGCCAGCACCCTGCTGGAGCTCAACTCCAGCCTGCTGCTGACCCCCAGACTCTCCCTCACCGCCAACTACGGCGTCAGCGCCATCACTGCCGATCAGGCACTGAGTCTGGGGGTCGGTTTCAACTTCTGAATCAGATCAGCGGCGTGGCACTCACCACCACGCCGTTGCGATCCGCATAGACGTAATCCCCTTCGTGGATGGTCACCCCGGCAAAGCTGACCACGGCCCCCAGCTCTCCCAATCCCCGCTTCTCGGTCTTGACCGGACAGGCCGCCAGCGCCTTGACCCCGAGCGCCAGTGTCGCCAGGGTGCCCACATCCCGCGCCGCGCCGTGGATCAGGATCCCCTCCCACCCCTGCTCCACCGCCTTGACCGCCAGTTGATCGCCAAGCAGCGCACGGCGCAGCGAGCCGCCGCCGTCGATCACCATCACCTTGCCGTGACCGGGGCGGGTCACCAGATCCCGCACCAGGCTGTTGTCTTCATAACAGGAGAGCGTTACGGCGCGACCATAAAAGAGGGCCTTGCCGCCAAAATCCTGAAACACCGGGTCGGCCACTTGCAGCAAGTCGCCATGTTGATCGCAGAGGTCGGGCAGGAGATCCAGCATGATTTGATTCCTTTCAGATGCATGAAGGTGTTCATTCTTTCATCAGGCAAGGTTTCTGGCAATCCAGAAGGATTCAATATTGCCCAGACAAACTGCTGATTTATCCGTCAATACTGGTGTCAGCCAAAGCTGGCCATCCTCCACCCAGTAGATGGCGTTCTGGCCAAAACGCGCAGCCAGCTGACGGGCTTGTGGCAGGGATAGCGCCACCGCCAGCGATGACTCCTGCCAGCGTTCGTCCGGGTCAGATCCCCAAAATGGCCCCACCACGGGCACCTGCAAATCCACGGTCAGATGGCGCCACAGCACCCGTTCCCGCCGTATATTGCATCGTTCTGTGACCCACTGGCTGGCCGGATTCCAGGCTGTGATGATGGCAAAAGCAGACCAATCTGGTGGCTCAAATGGCGCGATAAAGCAGATTTTCTTGTAGTTTTCCCACAAATTCATGTCAATCACATGTTACATTCCATTACATTTTGTAGGGGCGAAAACCCGGTTCAGGCCAAGTATGATGCTGCTGTACCAGGGTTTGACCTATATCAAATCAGAGTTAAAAAGTTGCTATCTGACGGCAAAGAGTGTTGTTATGCTCCTGTTAACTGATAAAATGCGGCCACTTTCGTAATGGACGACCTTTCCAGGCTCTGCTCGACCAGACTTGTCGGGAACCTATAAGTGGCACAGGGATACTTGCCGGTACTGATGCCTAATTCGCGATATTCCGACCTGACTCTCATACCCAGGATGACGTAATAAATTTTCAGGATCAGTCAGGAAATCGGTTTGAAACGCCAAAGAGTGTTAAATTTAAGATAATTAACTGATAAGAATCTGGGAATACTCATGCAAACACCACACATTCTGATCGTCGAAGACGAGCTGGTCACACGCAATACCCTGAAAAGCATTTTTGAAGCCGAAGGCTACATCGTGCTCGAAGCCAACAACGGCGACGAGATGCATCAGGCCCTCACTTCCCACACCATCAATCTGGTGATCATGGACATCAACCTGCCGGGCAAGAATGGCCTGCTGCTGGCCCGTGAGCTGCGTGAGAACGACAACATCGCCCTGATGTTCCTGACCGGTCGTGACAACGAAGTGGACAAGATCCTGGGTCTGGAGATCGGCGCCGATGATTACATCACCAAGCCGTTCAACCCGCGCGAGCTGACCATCCGTGCCCGCAACCTGCTGAGCCGCACCATGAACGTGGCTGCCGGTGGCGAAGAGAAAAAGCTGGTTGAACGTTATCTGTTCAACGGCTGGGCGCTGGATATCAACAGCCGCGCACTGGTCAGCCCCACTGGCGACATGTTCAAGCTGCCGCGCTCCGAGTTCCGCGCCATGCTGCACTTCTGCGAAAACCCGGGCCAGATCCAGACCCGTGCCGAACTGCTGAAGAAGATGACCGGCCGTGAGCTCAAGCCCCACGACCGTACCGTTGACGTGACCATCCGTCGCATTCGCAAGCACTTCGAAAGCGTCAACGATACTCCGGAGATCATCGCCACCATCCACGGCGAAGGCTACCGTTTCTGTGGTGAGCTGGAGCAGGAATAAGCTCCCGCTACGCTGTTGATCTGAAAAGGCGCCTCGGGCGCCTTTTCTGTCTCTGCGGTTTGCCTTAAAGCTGAGAAACCGTGAGCGTGACGTCGAACGGCGCACAGGATAGATGAAAAACAAAAAGCCCACTCGCAGGAGTGGGCTTTTTGTTTTGAAGCTGGAGCGGGCAGCGGGAATCGAACCCGCATCATCAGCTTGGAAGGCTGAGGTAATAGCCATTATACGATGCCCGCCTGGCATCTGAAATTTGGAGCGGGTGATGGGAATCGAACCCACGTATGCAGCTTGGGAAGCTACCGTTCTACCATTGAACTACACCCGCGTCAGGGCTCTTACTATATGCATTTTGCCGCCGAGCGCAATGGCGCCTTTGCCACTTTTTCAATAAATCAATCTGTTCGGACAAGGATTGAACAGACGGTTGCTTTTTCAATCAAACATTTTCAACACAGATAATTTACAAGGTTGCCAAGGCCAAACGGCAAGGATAGTCTTGCGCCACTCGACGCGAGGATGGTGGTAATGGATAAAAAAACGCAAAAACGTCTCTATGGCTGGTTGCGCAAGCAATCGAGTCACGGTCGCCGCTGGATCACGATATCCATCGCTTTTGGCCTTGGCCAGGGCATTCTGATGGTGGCGCAAGCCTGGCTGCTGGCGACCCTGTTGCACGGCTTTATCATCGAAGGCTCAACGCCTGAGCAATCCATCACGCTCTTTATTACCCTGCTGCTGGTGACGCTTGGCAAAGCGGCGCTGGCCTACGGCCGCGAAGTGGCCAGCTTTAAGGCGGGCAGTGCGGTGCGCCAGACCATCCGCCAGCTGGTACTCACGCGCTTGAGTCGTCTCGGCCCTGCTTATATTCAGCGCCGTCCGGCCGGTAGCTGGGCCAGCCTGTTGCTGGAACAGATTGAAAACATGCAGGATTTCTTCTCCCGCTATCTGCCGCAGATGGCCATCGCCGTCTTTATTCCGGTGGTCATTCTGGTGGCCGTGTTCCCGGTCAACTGGGCGGCAGGTCTGATCCTGCTGGGCACAGCGCCCCTCATTCCCATCTTTATGATCCTGGTGGGTGTGGGCGCCGCCGATGCCAACCGCCGCAACTTCCAGGCGCTGGCCCGTCTCTCCGGTCACTTCCTCGATCGCCTGAAAGGGCTGCGCACGCTGCAGCTGTTTATGCGCACCCAAGCGGAAGGTGACGCCATTCGCGATGCCTCGGAAGATTTTCGCGAGCGCACCATGGAAGTGCTGCGCCTGGCGTTTTTGAGCACCGCCGTGCTGGAGTTCTTCGCCGCCATCTCGGTAGCGCTGGTTGCCGTCTACTTCGGCTTCTCTTATATCGACCATCTGAACTTTGGTAGCTATGGGGTCAAGGTCACCCTCTTTACCGGCCTGTTCGTGCTGTTTCTCGCCCCCGAGTTCTACGCCCCGCTGCGAGAACTCGGCGCCCACTACCACGCCAAGGCGCAGGCTATCGGCGCTGCCGAGCAGCTGCTTGAATTCCTCGAAGCCGAGGTGAGCGAGCCGGCCGCAGGTACGGCACCGTTCCATGCCGACAGCTCGGTCAAGGTAGAAGCCAAAGCCCTTGAAGTGCTGAGCGCCGAAGGCAAGGTACTGGTCGGCCCCATCGACTTCACCCTGGAAGCCGGTTCGCGCACCGCCCTCATCGGCGTCAGCGGCGCCGGCAAGAGCTCGCTGGTCAACGCCCTGCTCGGCTTTGCCCCCTATCGCGGCGAGCTCAAGGTCAACGGGCAGGAGCTCGCCACCCTCGACATGAGCCAGTGGCGCCTGCAACTGGGCTGGCTCTCGCAAAACCCGCAGCTGTTCCACGCCTCCTTGCGCGACAACCTGCTGCTGGCCAAGCCAATGGCCAGCGATGCCGAGCTGGAAGATGCCCTGAAACGGGCACAGGCGTGGGAATTTGCCATGGAGAAGGGGCTCGACTATCCGGTCGGCGATCAGGCCGGTGGCCTCTCGGTCGGTCAGGCCCAGCGCCTCGCACTGGCGCGAACCCTGCTCAAATCAACCCAGCTGATGGTGCTAGACGAACCGACCGCCAGTCTGGATCGCCACTCCGAGCGCGCCATCATGACCACCCTCGAGCAAGTGATGGCTGGCCAGACCCTGCTGATGATCACCCACCGCCTCGACCAGCTCACCAAGATGGACAATATCCTGGTGCTGGCCCGCGGCCAGCTGGTGGAGCAAGGCAACTTCCAGCAACTTAGTTCTGGGCAGGGGCCTTTTGCCCGCCTGCTCTCCCAACGTTCCGGAGGTTCTCTCGATGAGTGATCTGTTGCCGTTTCTGCGCCTCTATCGCCAACACTGGCTCAGCCTCACCATTGGTTTGCTGCTGGCGCTGGTGACCCTGGCCGCCGGCATGGGGCTGCTCTCCCTCTCCGGCTGGTTCCTCTCTGCCGCCGCCGTGGCAGGGATGACAGTTGCGACGACCCATGCCTTTAACTACATGACCCCTGCAGGCGGGGTGCGCTTCTTCTCCATCGTCCGCACCGCCGGTCGCTGGGGTGAGCGGGTCGTGAGCCACGACGCCACCTTCCGGGTACTGACCCGACTGCGGGTCTGGTTCTGGCAGAAACTATCGCCGCTCTCCACAGGTACCCTGGCCGGTTTCCGTCAGGCGGATCTGCTCAACCGACTGGTGGCAGACATCGATGCGATGGATCACGTCTATCTGCGGCTGATCACCCCCATAGGCGCGGCCCTGCTCAGCACCGCCGGACTGGTCTTCTTCCTGTCGTTTTTCGACAGTCGCCTCGCCCTTACCCTGGGTGCCATTCTGCTGTTTGGCATGATTGCCCTGCCGCTGGTGTTCTACTTCCTCGGCCGTCGCCCCGGTCAGGCGCTGATTGCCGAAAAATCGACCCTGCGTACCCGGATGGTGGATTATCTGGATGGTCAGGCCGAGCTGCAGATGTTTGCCGCCGCCCCCAAGGCGCTGGTTGAGCTGCAACAAGCCGAACAGGCGCTGCTCGTCGCGCAGGCCCGGATGGCCAAAGTGAGCGGGCTGGCCAACTTCTCGGTGCAACTACTGAGCGGCTGGACCCTGACCCTGATGCTCTGGCTGGCCGGTCATGGAGTGGCGGGCGCTGCGCCCGACCCCATTACCGCGTTGATGGTCTTTGCCACCCTGGCCAGCTTCGAGGCACTGATGCCGCTGGCGGGGGCTTTCCAGCACCTCTCCACCAGCCTCACCTCGGCACGCCGCCTGAACGAGATCCTGCAAGAGGCAAAAGCCCCCGTGTGGGGCGGCGAACAGACCCATGCCACCGCTGGCACGCTGCAGATCAATGACCTCTATTTTGGCTACCCGGGCAATCCCCAGCCGGTGCTGCGTGGCTGCACCCTGCAACTGCACGCTGGGGAAAAGCTGGCCCTGCTGGGCCAGACCGGCTGCGGCAAATCGACCCTGATGGGGCTGCTGACCCGTGAGTGGAGCCCGCAGGCTGGCAAGATCCTGCTGGGTGGCAAGCCGCTCACAGACTACAGCGAAGGGGCGCTGCGCGCCTCCATCTCGGTGGTGAGCCAGCGGGTGCATCTGTTTGCCGATACCTTGCGGGGCAACCTCAAACTGGCCGCCCCGACCGCCACTGACGAGCAGCTGATTGCTGTGCTGACCCAGGTCGGACTGGCCAATCTGCTGGAAGATGAGGCGGGCCTTGACGCCTGGCTCGGTGACGGCGGCCGCCCCCTCTCCGGTGGTGAGCGTCGTCGTATCGGCATCGCCCGCGCCCTGCTGCACGATGCACCGCTCTGGCTGCTGGACGAACCGACCGAAGGGCTCGACAGCCAGACCGAGCGGGAGATCATGGAGCTGCTGTTCCGGCTCGGGGCAGATCGCACCTTGCTGCTCATCTCCCACCGCCTGCTGGGGATGGAGCAGATGGACCGGATTGCCCTGATGGAAGAGGGACAGATCCGCCTCTGCGCCCCTCACAACGAGCTACTGGCGGATGATCACTACCGCAGCCTCTATCAGCGACTGGCTCCGGTTTGATATCAGGCTGATGGGGGTCACACCCTGACAACAGGGCGCAAAACGGGGCTGGTCGCCGCAGGCGGCTGGCCCCTATAATGTCCCCCTCATTATTCAACAAGATGCCGACATGGAGCGCCTGCGCATTTCTACTGTCCTCATCACCGACACAAGATACGAGACGATGAAACGCCTGATCCTGATGATGCCCCTGATTGCCTCCGGCTGTGCCAACTACGCCTTCAACAGCAATCTGGATAAAGAGAACTTCGACGAATACTTCAAACCCGGTAGCGTGCGCATCTATGAACAGGATGAGCTGGCGGACCTCAACTACCTCTACCTCGGCACCATCGAGGGTGAATCCTGCCAGGCCGACGCCAACCAGCCGGTGCCCAACGCAGGTGAAGCGCGCACCCTGGCCCGCCGTCGCGCCGCCGACATGGGTGGCAACGGCGTCACCATCGACAAATGCGCCGAGTTCAGCGACACCCCGGGCTGCCTGAAACAGGTGATCTGCTACGGGCAGGCGCTGAAAGTGGCCGAAGAGAAGTAACCCGCTGTCATGGCCCTCGCTATCGTTCGCCTTGGCAGCCCGCGCCTGCCCGATGAGGGGCTGCGGATCGGCACGGTGCGCCGCCCGCCCCGCGGCGTACCCAAGAGTGAATTTGCCAGCCAGCATTGGTACGATGTCTGGTTTCCCAACCTCGCCCCCAGCAGCGAGACCATGAAGCTGGGGCAGGCAGCCGAGACACCCGCCCAGTGGGCGGCGTTTGGCAAGCAGTACAAGACCGAGATGGCGCAACCTGCCGCCAGGCACGATCTGGCGCTGCTGGCCGCCCTCTCCCACACCACCAATCTATCGGTGGGTTGTTACTGCGCGCAGGAGTCCCGCTGCCATCGCACCATTTTGAAAGAGCTGCTAGTAGCCGCGGGGGCCGCCATTCGCTAACTCGGTGAGCGACAGCAATGTGATGGGGAATCGCGTCAGCCTGTATTCGGCAACCATCAGACATTGGATAGACAGAGAGGGCATCCCGCTGGATGCCCTCTCTCGTTGTATTCACACCTGCCGCGCCACGCTCGGCAGCAGCGGCTCGATGCACCTCTCCTATTGCAGACTGGGCTCCAGCAACTGCTGCCGCAGCGAAGTCTCCTCGGCCTGAGTCATGGCATTCGCCGCCCCCCCGGCGGCAGGCTCGATGGCCAGCCAGTGGGCAAGGTCGGCGGCGGTCTCCTCCAGCGGCCGAAAGTTCAATCCCTTAACGATGGCCGCCTCGGCGCTTATAGAGCCGTAACCGGCAAATTCCGCCTGCGCGCAGGGTAGCAGGGTGGGATAGCTCTGCCAGGGCTCGATACCGGCCGCCATCAGGGTCGACCAGGGCAACCACTCGGGCTGGATGGGGCGGGCGGGCTGCAACCGGGCGCTCAGCCGCTCCAGCCAGTCACTCAAGGTAATACCGGATTTGAGCAAGTTGAATGTGCCCCCCAACTGCTGCTCGGCCGCGCGCAACACAAACTCGGCGCAGTCGCGCACATCGAGATACTGCAAGCGATCCTCGCCACTGCCCGGCAGCAACCAGGGCCCGCCCTGCTGTACCCGCTTAATCCACCAGGCCATGCGACCGGTAGGATCATGGGGGCCGCACAGCACGCCCGGGCGCAGGATACAGAGCCGATCGTCCCAGCGGGCGCGATACTCCTGCTCGCACAACACCTTGAGTGGGCCATAATCAGTGGGCATTTCCCCTTCGGGGATAGCATGCAGCGGCGCCGACTCATTCATCCCGGGCATTGAGAAATCGCGATAGACGCTGATGGTGGAGATAAAGATCAGCCGCGCGCAGCGCCCGAGCAAGGCGGCCGAGAGGCTCGCTGCCTGCTCGGGGCGATAGCAGCAGGTGTCGATGACGAGATCCCACTGCCACCCGGCCTCTTGCAGGGCGCTCAGGCTCTTGTCCCTGTCGCCGGTGAGCTGCACCAGATCGCGCCAGTCCGGATGCTGGTGCAGGCCACGGTTGAACAGGGTCACTTCATGGCCCCAATCCAGCGCCAGCGCGGTGAGGTGACGCCCCAAAAAGCCGGTGCCACCGATAATCAGCAGTTTCATCCCTCTCCCTCCCCCTTCGGCGCGAGTGCGCACATTTCATCCTGACACGCCAGTTGCCTCCACCCTACGCAACTTGACGGTATGGCACAGCCCCCGACTGGCCGGGATGGGACAGGGATCACGGCAGCGCCGCAAAAAAGGGCGTATTGAGGCCAAGCCTGCGTTTTGGGGCCGCCTGTGCTAAATTGCCGGGGTTTTCAGTCAGGATCCGCCATGAAGTTCGAAATCGACACCCTCGGGATCATCCGCTCTCCCTACAAGGAGAAGTTCGCCATCCCCCGCCAGCCCGGTCTGGTCAAATCGGCCCGCGCCCGCCTCGAGCTGCTCCCCCCTTACGATCAGCCGGATGTGCTGCGCGGCATCGAGCAGTTCTCCCATCTGTGGCTCAGCTTCGTCTTTCACCAGACCATGGCGCAGGGCTGGCACCCGACGGTGCGCCCGCCGCGCCTTGGCGGCAACGAGCGGGTCGGCGTCTTTGCCACTCGCTCCACCTTCCGCCCCAATCCGCTAGGTCTCTCGGTGGTCGAGCTGCACGGGGTCGGCCGCGAACGGGGCAAGCTGTGGCTGGAGCTGGGGGCGGTGGATCTGCTCGATGGCACCCCCATCGTCGATATCAAGCCTTATATTCCCTATGCCGACAGCCTGCCTGATGCCCGTGGTGGCTTTGCCCCCGACGCGCCCACCCCGCCGCTGGCGGTGAGCTTCAGTGCCGAGGCAGAACAGCAGTTGCAACCCTGGCTCAAGGCTCATCCCGAGCTGCGCCAGCTGGTAAGCGAAGTGCTGGCACAAGATCCTCGCCCCGCCTACAAGAAAGGCAAGCCCGATGAGAAGGAGTACGGGGTGCGGCTGTTTGACTGCAACGTCCGTTTTCGCATCAGCGAGCCGGATTGCGTGGTGCTGGCCATCGAGCCCGCCTGAACCTGGGCGGGCCGACATCGCTGATGCTATTTCACGCCTTCTTCACGTCACAAGGGGCTTAATCAGCCTGTAAATTGTGTGGCATTGATCAGACTATCCACCCGGTTGCCAGTGATACCATGCAGACAGCAGAGGGCATCTCCTCTCTGACTGATGCCAGCAGCAGGCTATCGATGTATGGCAAGCATGGTAGCTCTGCTGTTGCCGCCAAAGGATCTGGCCTCGCCCCGACACGCTTGAGTGCGGGGATGCCGCACGGATGTGACAGCACTTCGAAGGAACAAACCTATGCTGATGAACAGTGAACAACGTTATGGCACCCTGAATATCGGGCTGCACTGGCTGACCCTGTGGGCCATGATCGCCGTCTACGCCCTGATCGAATTTCGCGATATTTTCCCCAAAGGGGACCCTGGCCGTGATTTGATGAAGGAGTGGCACTTTATGCTGGGGCTGCTTATCTTCGCCCTGGTGTTTGTCAGACTGGCGCTGCGCTGGATGAGCCCGACGCCCCGCATCGTGCCCGAGCTCTCCCCGATCATGCACAAGCTGGCAAAACTGGCCCACCTCGCCCTCTACGGTTTTCTGATTCTCACCCCGCTGTTTGGCTGGCTGCTGCTGAGCGCCGCGGGCAAGCCCATCCCCTTCTTCGGGCTTGAGCTGCCTGCCCTGCTCTCCCCCAGTCCAGACCTCAAAGGGCTGATCAAGGAGGTGCACGAGACGCTGGGCAATATCGGTTACGCCCTGATCGGCCTGCACACGCTGGCCGCCCTCTATCATCACCATATTCTCAAAGACAACACCCTCACCAATATGCTGCCGCCGCGCCGCAGCTAACGGGTAACGGGGAAATGCAGAGGGGGCCATCGTGGCCCCCTCTCTGTTTTCCTGAACAACCGTCATCTGCACTGCTGGCAAACGGCATCACGCCTGCTTGGCCAGCTCCTCGGTAGGCTTGCCTTTCGGCTCGTGCGGCAGCTTTTTCACATTGTTCTTGCTCTCCGGCTGCTTGCTCCCGGACGCACTGTTTTCAGACAAGGCTTGCAACACGGGATCGGCCTTGCCGGCCACGGTGGGCTGGGACTGGCCAACAAAGTTGCCGCCTTTGCAGATGGAGAGACTGCCCCCCTTGAAGATCCCCTGCATCTTGCCGCTCTCCAGGATCTCCACCTCGGCGGAGGTACAGGTGCCTTCCAGCAGACCATTGATGATAACGTGGGGCGCACTCACCTCTCCCTCAACGCTACCGCCCTGCATGATGCGCAGCACACCACCGATAAGCTGGATGGTGCCATTGATCTGACCGCGCACCTCCAGATCCCCCTCCACCTGCAACTCGCCCTTGAAGCGGGCACCGGCTGCAATCACAGTGGCGCCGGCCGACCCAGTAGCCGTACCACCTTTGTTTCTTCCAAACATCCGTACTCTCTCCACCAACCACACAAGCAGAACCAGCGGCATCGGCGCCACTGGCCACAGAAAACAGGGCGACCCCAGCACGTAGAGCAGCAAGGCTGCCCCCCAGCAGAGCCAGACAATATAGAGGAGGTCGCTGCGCTCACGCTGTTGCAGTCGCGCCAGCAGCCTCCCGGCCATCTCTCTCATCACATCAAACCTTTCGCAACATGGCTGCCGACCAGCATGCCATCGACAACCCGGACCATGGTTAAACGACCAGTTGGCGCGAACTCTGAAGTCCCGCTGATTCAGTCCCGATACAGCCGGGATGCATTAGGATTCGAATTGACTCGAAGCGACATACACTTTCTAATTGACAGCCTGGATCCCTATGACCGCTCACATCATGAAAATTCTGTTGGTCGAAGACGACAAGCTGCTCAATCACCACCTCTCCTCTCTGCTGACCGAAGCCGACAATCAGGTCTACAGCACCGACCAGGCCGGGATTGCACTGCACTACGCCGCCGACTATCCCATTGATGTGGCCATCATCGACCTCGGTCTGCCCGATATGGACGGCCTGCAACTGATCCGGCAACTGCGTGAACGGCAGATCCCCTTCCCCATCATTGTGCTGACCGCCCGTGGCAACTGGCAGGACAAGGTCGAAGGACTGGAAGCAGGTGCTGATGACTATCTGGTCAAACCGTTCCAGAAAGATGAGCTGCTGGCCCGACTCAATGCGCTGGTGCGCCGTAGCGCCGGTTTTATCTCGCCCAAGGTGAAAGCCGGTGATTACGAGCTGGATCTCTCCCGCAAGGAGCTGACCATCGCCGGTGAAGTGGCGGTGCTCACCAGCTTTGAATACCTCATTCTGGAGTACCTGATGCGCAACGCTCGTCAGGTGGTCTCCAAGCAGCAACTGCTCGACCAGCTCTACGGCGATGGCGAAGGGGATCCCAACACCATCGAGGTGATGGTGAGCCGCCTGCGCAAGAAGCTGGATCCGGAGGGAACGATTCAACCCATCTCCACCATCCGGCGTCAGGGTTACATCTTCAACCTCTCCTGTAACTGATGCAGTTTCATCTGCCGCGCCCCATCAAGATGATCCGCAGCTCACTGCATATCAAACTGCTGCTCAGCTCGCTGCTGGTCATCGCACTGATCATGGGGTTTGCGGTCTACGCCCTCTACCTCGGCCACGTCGAGGAGCAGACCCAGAAGGCCAGCGCCCGGATGCAGGAGAACCTGGCCAAGCTGTTTTCCTCCACCGAGCCGGATGACAAGGGGTCGAACGTCGAGCTGGGGCGGATATCCCGTGGTGCAGGGGATCGCAACCTCGATACCCTGATCTGCCGCGCCGATGGCGATCTGGTCTGGTCGAGCCTCCATATGCCGGAGGTGATCAAGGCCAAACAGACCATCTGCGGCGATCTGATGAAGTATCTGGGGGGGATGGATCTCGACTACTTCTTCAAGAAGCACACCATCAAGAACGGCGAGAGCTACTTCGTCTACAGCCTGCGGTTTATCCGCAATCCCGGCAGCGGCACCACCGCCTACTACGTGGTGATGATCGACTCGGCCAAACGCTACCACGAAGAGTCCCGCACCTACCTCTACCAGACCGCCAAACAGGCACTGCTCGCCTATATGCTGCTGGCCGGGCTGCTGCTGCTCACCACCTTCTGGAGCCTCAGCTCCCTGCGCACCATCGCCCGTCAGATCGACGATATCCGGGCCGGCAAGCGCGATGACCTCTCGAGCGATTTTGAGCGGGAGCTGGCCCCGCTGACCGACTCCATCAACCAGCTGCTGGAAAACGAACGCCAGCAGACCCAGCGCTACCAGCACGCCCTCAACGATCTCGCCCACAGCCTGAAAACCCGGCTGGCGCTGATCCAGATCACTACCCGCGAAGTGAAGCTGGGGCGGGAGATCCACGACAACATCAACGAGCAGATCCTCACCATGGATCAGATGATCCAGTATCAGCTCAGACGGGCCGTTACTGGCCGCCAGCGCCTTGCCAGCAAGGGCACCGAGCCGGTGCCGCTGATTGAAAAACTGCTGGCCAGCCTGACCAAGGTCTATCGCCACAAGAAGCTGCAAACCCACTTCAAGTTCGACGATGACGCCCTCTTCCACGGCGAACAGGGCGACCTGATGGAGCTGATGGGCAACCTGCTCGACAACGCCTGCAAGTTTGCCATCAGCGAAGTGAAGGTGACGGTGCGCCGTCATCTCGAGCGGCTGCGCATCGAAGTGGAAGATGATGGCCCGGGTATCGATCCGGCCAAATCGGAACAGATCTTCCAGCGCGGCGTGCGGGCAGACAGTTCACCCGGTCAGGGCATAGGTCTGGCGGTGGTGACCGAGATCGTCCACAGCTACGGCGGCCAGATCCGAGTCGATGAATCCCCCCTCGGCGGCGCCCGCTTTACCCTGGATCTGCCCTGACACCGGATAGGCCCGACCACGGGCCCTCTGCCACCCGCTGCACTGCCCTACACAGTGTTAAATACTCCTGCCTGACACCACCCAATTCAGCAATATGCTATCCAGATGCTTGAGATGTGAGGCATCTCGGTTAAGCTATGGCCGACTCGTTTGTTAACCATTTGATGGACCTGTAATCGCACTATGGAAAACATGTTTGAAAGATTGATGTACGCATCCCGCTGGATCATGGCCCCCATTTATCTTGGGCTCAGCCTCATACTGCTGGCACTGGGAGTGAAATTCTTTCAGGAGATCCTCCATATCCTGCCCAACATACTGGAGATGAAAGAGGTGGATCTGGTGCTGGTCACACTGTCGCTGATCGATATCACCCTGGTGGGGGGACTTATCGTGATGGTGATGTTTTCCGGCTATGAGAACTTCGTCTCGCGCCTCGATGTCGGGGATGAGGGCGACAAACTGGTGTGGCTCGGCAAGCTGGATGCCGGCTCTCTGAAAAACAAGGTCGCCGCCTCCATTGTCGCCATCTCCTCTATTCACCTGCTCAAGGTGTTTATGAATGCCGAAAATCTCCCCAACGACAAGATCAAGTGGTACCTGCTGATCCACATCACCTTTGTCCTCTCGGCCTTCGCCATGGGCTACCTCGACAAGCTGACCCGCAAATAGTAGCCAGCCTGCGATAGACGATATGCCCGATAACACGACATGGATCGGGCATATCGTGCGACCACTCTTCACAGTCGAGGCCAATATGATCCGCCCATTATCTGCCACCGATCTGGATGCCGCCGTCGAGCTCTGGTATCAGGCATCGGTACAAGCCCACGACTTTATTCCCACCGCCTTTTGGCACGAGCAACGGGCGGCGATGCGCGATAGTTATCTGCCCGCCAGCCAGAGCTGGGTCTATGAGGAGGATGGACAGCTACTGGGCTTTATCTCCTGGTATCAGGGGTCTGTTGCCGCGCTGTTTATTTCCCCTGATCACCAATCACACGGGTTGGGTCGCCAACTGCTCGAACACCTCAAAGCCCAATATGACCGGCTCGAGTTGACGGTCTACGCCGAAAATGAGCAGGCGCGGCGCTTCTATTCCCGCAACGGTTTCAAAGAGGGTGAGCAGCAGTTGTGCGAGCATAGCGGTCGCCCCGAGCTGGTGATGCATTGGCAACGAGGATAAGCGGGTCGCCCATAGCGATGGCGAGCACGCTTTGCCTGTTTGGTGGCCGCCTTGAATGCCATGGCGGCATTCTCTACAATGACCCACTTTTTATTCATTTCGGGTTATATCGATGAGCGATACCAGCACCAAACCGGCTCTGCCGGATCACCTCTCCTGCAATCCCCGCAGCCCTCACTATGTGGCCGCCTGCTTCGAGCACCCGATCGGTATTCGCCTGAACGGCAAAGAGCGCACCGATGTCGAGGAGTACTGCATCAGCGAAGGTTGGGTGAAGATCCCCTCCCCCAAGGCGCTGGATCGCCGTGGTCAGCCCATCCTGATCAAGCTCAAGGGCACCGTTGAAGCCTTCTACAGCTAATCAGCGCGCTGCAGCGTGATAAACAAGGCCACCCTCGCGGTGGCCTTGTTGTTTCCGGTATTGGTGCTGGCGTCAGCGTTATCTAAGCGGCAGCCACCAGCCCACATTTCTCGCAGAGCGGCTCTTATACCCCCAACCGATCGCGCAGGGTGTACCAGGCGGCGCCCGCGGCGGTAAAGGGGATGCGGAACAGGCGGCCACCCGGGAAGGGGTAGTGCGGCAGTTTGGCGAATGCATCGAAGCGCTCCGCCTGACCGCTCAGCACCTCGGAGAGCAGCTTGCCCGCCAGATGGGTACAGGTGACGCCGTGGCCGCTGTAGCCCTGCATGTAGTAGATGTTGGGGCCGATGCGACCAAACTGTGGCAGCCGCGACAGGGTAAGCAGGAAGTTGCCGGTCCAGGTGTACTCCACCTTGACGTCGGCCAGTTGCGGGAAGGTTTTCAGCATCTTGGGGATGATCAGCCGCTCGATATCCGCCGGATCCCGCGCGCCATAGACAACGCCGCCGCCATAGAGCAGCCGGTGATCGCCGGAGGTACGGTAGTAGTCGAGCAGGTAGTTGCAATCCTCCAGACAGTAGTTCTGCGGCAAGAGAGACCGGGCCCGCTCCTCTCCCAGCACCTCGGTGGCGATCACCTGGGTGCCACAGGGCATGCTCTTGCTGGCCAGTTCCGGCACCAGATTACCGAGGTAGGCATTGCCCGCCACCACCACAAAGCGCGCCTTCACCGACCCCTTGGCGGTCTTGACCAAGGCTGGCTGCCCCGGGGTGATACTGGTGACGGCGGATTGTTCGAAGATCAGCCCACCCTGGATGCGGATGGCTTCAGCCTCGCCGAGGGCCAGATTGAGGGGGTGGATATGGCCGCCGCTCTTGTCGAGCAGGGCGCCGATGTAGCGATCGCTCGCGACCACCTCGCGCACCCCCTTGGCATCGAGCAGCTCCAGCTGCTCATTGCCCCACTTCTCCCAGCGCGCCTTCTGCGCCTTGAGCTCGTGGAACTGCTTCTCGGTCTCGGCGGCAAAGACGCCCCCCTCCTGCAGATCGCACTGGATGTTGTAGCGCTTGATCCGCTCGCGGATGATCTGGCCCCCCTCAAACAGCATGGAACCGAGCAGCCTGGCCTGATCCGGTGGGCAGTTCGCTTCTATGGTGTCGATGTCGCGGCTGTAGGAGTTGACGATCTGGCCACCGTTGCGACCGCTGGCGCCAAAGCCGACTCGTGCGGCCTCCAGCACCACCACCTTGTAGCCTTTTTCTACCAGATGCAGCGCGCTGGAGAGGCCAGTATAGCCCGCCCCGATGACGCAGACATCGCACTCCAGCTGCTCGGTCAGTGTCGGATAGGGCGCGTGTTTATTGGCGCTGGCTGCGTAGTAACTGTTTACATGTTCGGTCATGATCCCTGTTTCCTTACCGGTTCGGTTGCCAAACTACTGTCAGGATTAAAAGCTCGCCGGGGTGTGGGCGCTGACGATGCGACAGGTCTCCCCCGACGGATTGCTGAAGCTGTGGGGCTCGCCGGTGTCGATCACATAGCTGTCGCCCGCCTCCAGCTGATAACTCTGGCCCGCCACCGTCAGGATCACCGACCCCTCCAGCACAGTGCCGACCTCCTCCCCCTGATGGGTCACCTGACCGCCAGTGTCGGTGCCGGGGGGATAGGTCTCCAGCATAAAGCCGAGCTGGCGGCGGTTGTTGCCGTTGTGCACCAGCTTGAGGGAGACCCCCTGACTGCCCAGCTCGATCAGCTGATCCGCCTTGATCACCACTTCCGGAGTGCGGCTCTCCTCCTCGGCGAAGAAGCGCGACAGCGGCAGGCCGTAGATGGTGAGCAGCTTTTGCAGGGAGGCCACAGAGGGGCTCACCTTGTCCTGCTCGATCATGCAGATGGCGCCATGAGTCAGGCCGCTCAACTCGGCCGCCCGCCGCTGGGAGAGCCCCAGCTGATGGCGCACCGCCGCCAACCGTTCCCCCATGGTGCGCGCCCCGGCGTCAGCCCCACTCAACGGCCGAGCCACGCTCTCCCGACTCTGCGGCCCGCTCATGACAAGCCCCCTGCTGCGCCATGTCTGCATCCTTGCATCATCAGCCTCTCCTGCTTGCGCGTGATCGCATCGGATCAGGCGCTGCCTGTTTACCCTGCTGGTTAAAATAGCCGACCAGCTTTCCCTTGCCGTTCACTATGTTACACAGCGAAACCGTTCATTATTTTGCACACCTGATTTACCATCCCCCGGTCGTCTGCCCACTTGCAGCCTGCAAGCGAACCGGAGAAAGCGCGCTACACAGCCCATTTTCTAGCATGGCGCCCCCCAGCAATTCAAATATATTTAACACTTGAAAAACATTTCAGCTCAAATTATGGTCTTCCTGTGCTTATTATTTTATACGGCAGCGGCGCAGGAAGGGTCAGCTCACTCCGGCAACCAGCTGCTCTGACCCACACTCGAGGCTTCTCATGTCAGGAACAACATCCCACTCCAGCTTGATCACATCCCGCGCCTATATAGATGGACAGTGGTGCGAGGCCGCCAGCGGCCGCACCTTCGAGGTCACCAACCCCGCCAGCGGTGCCGTCATTACCCAGGTGCCCGACATGGATGCCGAGGATACCCGCCGCGCCATCGCGGCCGCCCACGCGGCGCAACCCGCCTGGGCGGCGCTGCCCGCCAAGGAGCGCAGCAACAAGCTCTACGCCTGGTTTGCCGCCATCACAGCCCACAGCGACGAGCTGGCCCGCATCATGACCTGCGAGCAGGGCAAGCCGCTGGCGGAAGCCAAGGGGGAAGTGGCTTACGGCGCCAGCTTTATCCAGTGGTTCGCCGAGGAGGGCAAGCGCGCCTATGGCCGCACCATCCCGGGCTTTAGCGGCGATCGCCGGTTGGCCACCATCAAGCAGCCGGTGGGCGTGGTCGCCGCCATCACTCCGTGGAATTTCCCGATAGCCATGATCACCCGCAAAGCGGGCCCGGCGCTGGCCGCAGGTTGCACTATCGTCATCAAACCTGCCGCCGAAACCCCGCTCTGTGCGCTGGCGCTGGCGCTGCTTGCCGAGCTGGCGGGCATCCCCGCCGGTGTCATCAATATCGTCACCAGCCATCAGGCGAGCGCGGTGGGCAACGAGCTGTGCAGCAATCCGGTGGTGCGCAAGCTCTCCTTCACCGGCTCCACCCGCATCGGCAAACTGCTGATGCGCCAGTGCGCCGACACCATGAAGAAGCTGTCGCTGGAGCTGGGCGGTAACGCCCCCTTTATCGTCTTTGACGACGCCGACCTCGACGCCGCCGTGGCCGGGGCGCTCGCCTCCAAATACCGCAACGCCGGGCAGACCTGTGTCTGCGCCAACCGGATTCTGGTGCAGGCCAGCGTCTATGACGCCTTCGCCGAGAAGCTGACTGCCGCCGTCAAAGCCTTCAAGGTGGGAGATGGCATGGCGGAGGGCACCCAGATCGGCCCGCTCATCAACCCGGCCGCCGCCAGCAAGGTGGCCGAGCTGGTGCAGCAATCGGTCGCCGCCGGTGCCGAACTGCTGCTGGGGGGTGAAGCTCACCCCGCCGGTCCCCTTTTTTACCGCCCCACCATTCTGGGCAAGGTGGATAAAACCAACCCCATCCTGCAGGAAGAGATCTTCGGACCGGTGGCTCCGCTGGTACGCTTCGAGACGGAAGCCGAAGCCATCGCCATTGCCAACGACACCCCTTATGGCCTGGCCGCCTACTTCTATGGCCGCGATATCGCACGGGTGTGGCGCGTCGCCGAGCAGCTCGAATACGGCATGGTCGGCATCAACGAGGGGATCATCTCCACCGAGCTGGCCCCCTTTGGCGGCATCAAGGAGTCGGGTCTGGGCCGGGAAGGGGCCGCCGAGGGGCTGGAAGAGTATCTGGAGACCAAATACCTCTGCTTTGGCGCCATTCGCTAGGGCTGCAACAGAGAGACAAGGCGCCGCCGATCTGGCCCGATGGGCTGATCGGCGGTGATGGGCGCCAAAACGCCTGCCACATTTTCAGGGAATATCGGGGGCTGCGGCCCCTCAGGGAGGAAAGATGAGTCAGTCAGAATCAAACAAGGCGTGGCAAGCGCGCCGCGAAGCGGCCGTGGTCAACGGCGTTGGCACCCTGCTGCCGGTCTTCATCGACCGGGCGCAAAATGCCGAGTTGTGGGATGTGGAGGGCAACCGCTACATCGACTTTGCCTCCGGTATCGCCGTGCTCAATACCGGCCACAACCACCCGAAAGTGGTGGCGGCGGTGCGCGAGCAGCTGGAAAAATTCAGCCACACCTGCTTTCAGGTCACCCCCTACCCGGGCTATATCGAGCTTGCCGAGAAGCTCAACGCCCTGGTGCCCGGCCCGACCCCGAAGCGCACCCTGTTTCTCTCCACCGGCGCCGAGGCGGTTGAGAACGCCATCAAGATTGCCCGTGCCCACACCGGTCGCAGCGGCACCATCGCTTTCAAGGGGGGCTTTCACGGCCGCACCATGATGGGGATGGCGCTCACCGGCAAGGTAGTCCCCTACAAGACCGGCTTTGGCCCCTTCCCGGGGGAGGTCTACCACATCCCCTTCCCCGCCGATTATCTGGGGGTGAGTGAAGAGGATGCCCTGCACGCCCTCGAGCTCTGCTTCAGTGCCGACATAGAACCCTCCCGCGTTGCCGCCATCATTATCGAGCCGGTACAGGGCGAAGGGGGCTTCTATCCCGCCTCCCCGAGCTTTATGCAAAAGCTGCGCAGCGTCTGCGACCAGCACGGCATTCTGCTGATCTGCGACGAGATCCAGAGCGGTTTTTGCCGCACCGGCAAGACCTTCGCCACCGAGTATGCCGGCATCGAGCCGGACATCATGACGTTGGCCAAGAGTCTGGCGGGTGGCTTCCCCCTCTCAGCCGTGGTGGGCAAGGCGGAGATCATGAACTCGGCCAAACCGGGTGGTCTGGGTGGCACCTATGCCGGTTCCCCCATCGCCTGCGCCGCCGCGCTGGCGGTATTGCAGGTGATAGACGAGGAGAAACTCAACCAGAAAGCGCTGGATCAGGGGGAGCAGATCAAGGCGGGGCTGGAACGCATAGCCGAGCGTTTTGACTGCATAGGTCAAATTCGCGGCCCCGGTGCCATGGTGGCCATGGAGCTGGTGAAACGGCGTGATGCCAGCCAGCCCGATCCCGACCTCACCAAACGTCTGGTGGCCGAGGCGGGCAAACGCGGTCTGGTCCTGCTCTCATGCGGGGTGCGCGCAAATGTCATCCGTTTTCTCGCCCCCCTGACAGCCCCTGCGGCAGTGATTGACGAGGGGTTGCAACTCCTTGAAAAATCACTGGAGGCCGTGCTGGCCTGACCAGCAGGAAAGTGACCACTCACCTGTGCAAATAAATGCAATTTTGCCCCCTTTTTTTCTTGTCAAGGGGGCCCTGCAAATGCACAATGCGCCGCCACTGAAAGAACCGATGTAAAACAATGGCATCGGTTCTTTTTTAG
This sequence comes from Aeromonas sp. R2-2, assembly GCF_040908355.1. Classification (NCBI taxonomy): domain Bacteria; kingdom Pseudomonadati; phylum Pseudomonadota; class Gammaproteobacteria; order Aeromonadales; family Aeromonadaceae; genus Aeromonas; species Aeromonas sp. R2-2. The sequence continues at coordinate 46,093 of NZ_JBFODQ010000008.1, forward strand.
ACAGTGAACAAACCCATAAACGAGGCCGGATCACCCCCGGAAAAGATAGCGAGATTGGCAGCAGTCTCCCGACACCAAGTCTAGTGAGGAACAACATGGGGCATCTCAATGCTTTCCAACCGGTCATGGCCGGTGTGCGCCGCCCTGGCGCCCTTGATTCCCGGGCCTCTCTCCCGGTTTCGTTGATGGACCGTGCAACTCTGGCACTGCATGAGGAACATGCATAATGGCGGCCCAGCAGGTTGGTCTGAAAAAGACCCTCAAACTGTGGCAGGTCGTGGTTATGGGACTGGCGTACCTCACCCCCATGGCGGTGTTCGACACCTTCGGCATCGTTACCGAGATCACCGAAGGCCATGTGCCGACCGCCTACCTGTTTGCCCTCATCGGCATGCTGTTCACTGCCCTGAGCTACGGCCATCTGGTGCGCAAGTTCCCGTCAGCCGGCTCCGCCTATACCTATGCCCAGAAGGTGTTTCACCCCTATGTCGGCTTTATGGTGGGCTGGACCTCCTTGCTCGACTACATGTTCATGCCGATGATCAACATGCTGCTGGCCAAGATCTATCTCGAAGCCCTCTTCCCGAACGTGGAGCCCTGGACCTATATCTTCGGTCTGGCGGCGGTGATGACCGCCCTCAACCTGCGCGGCATCAAGCTGGTGGCCAACTTCAACAGCCTGATCGTGGTGATGCAGTTCAGCATCATCGCCATCTTCATCGGCCTGATCGCCTGGGGCGTTCACAACGGTGAAGGGTTGGGTACCGTGGCCAGCAGCCGTCCCTTCTTCTCCGAGCAGATCCAGGTGTCACCGCTGCTGATGGGGGCCTCCATCCTCTGTCTGTCGTTCCTCGGTTTTGACGCCATCAGTACCCTGTCGGAAGAGACCCCGGACGCGGATCGGGTGATCCCCCGCGCCATCGTGCTGACGGCGCTGATCGGCGGTGTGCTGTTCGTCACTACCTCCTACTTCCTGCAGCTCTACTTCCCGGACATCTCCCGCTTCCAGCATCCGGATGCGGTGCTGCCGGAGATCGCCCTCTATGTCGGCGGCAAGCTGTTCCAGGCGGTGGTGTTGGTCTGCACTACTGTGGCGGTGCTGGCCTCTGGGCTCGCCTCCCACGCCGGTGTATCGCGCCTGCTCTACGTGATGGGTCGCGATCGCGCCCTGCCTGCCCGCTTCTTCGGCTACATCCATCCGAAGTGGCAAACCCCGGCGTTCAACGTGCTGCTGGTCGGCCTGCTGGCCCTCTCTGCGGTGTCGCTGGATCTGGAGATGGCGCTGGCGCTGATTAACTTCGGCGCCCTGGTGGCCTTCACCTTCGTCAATCTGGCGGTGATTGCCCACTTCTATGTGAAGCTGGGCCGCAACAAGTGTCTCAAGGATCACCTGATGTACCTGCTGTTGCCGCTCTGTGGCGCCGCCTGCATCGGGGTACTGTGGCTCAACCTCGAGCCCTCCTCCTTCGAGCTGGGGCTGATCTGGGCGGCGCTGGGGGCCATCTATCTGTTCCTGCGCCTGACCGTGTTCCGCATCCCGCTGCATACCGCCGACAAGGTGGAGATCGCCCAGTAACCGCTGGCGCCCCTCCCCCCGATAGCGAACAAGGAGCCTGCGGGCTCCTTGTTGTTTTTGCGGTGTTCTGGTTGCCAGCAGCACGGGTTGCCAGAAACGCGGTTTCTGCAGGAAGTGTGACTGATTTCAAATAACTACCCAGCCGGACTGCTCGCAATGCCATGGCCCGAGCCGCGTTGCCTTCTATCCTCAGTCATTAATGTGAATGGATATGCAATAGATCTTTTTCCACTTCACCCCCTCCCATCCCCCGCCAGCCGATAAGCTCGCAGGACTCGATCCCGGGGGAACGCCGGCAAATATGATCAGGATCAATGTTGAGGCGCTATGCACCCTGCAGCCCCGATTTGCCGATTTTTCATACGCCATGACAGGGTTCTCTTCCCCCCCGAAAAAGGGGGAGCGGCTCGGGGACGGCTGCAGGGGGCGAGTGACCACTTACCTGCCCCGTGCGTATGCAAAAAAATGCGTTAATCCGCCCTTTTTTGCTTGTCAAGGGGGCTGACCGAATGCACAATACGCCGCCAATAAAGGACCGATGTTCACTGCGACATCGGTTTTTGTATTTTTGAAGTGCAGTACAAACCCACCACAAGAGGCCGGAACGTTTCCGGAAGTGATATTCGAGATTGCCAAACAATCTCCCGACGTTGAGAGGATAACAATGGGGCGTTTTAATGCTTTCCTGCCGGTACAGCCCGGTATGCGCCTCCCCGGCGCCCTTGATGTACAGGCTTGCGAATCCATCGTATCCCTGCGCTCGTTGCAAGCACGTGCTGCGGCACTGATTGAGGAGAAAGCGTAATGGCATCGCAAAACGCCAAGCTGCTCAAGACCCTTACCCTGACACAAGTGATTGTGATGGGTCTGGCCTATCTGACCCCCATGGCTGTCTTCGACACCTTCGCCATCGTCGGTGACATCACCGATGGCCGGGTCGCCACCGCCTATCTGCTGGCTCTGGGTGGCATCCTGCTCACCGCTTTCAGCTACGGCCATCTGGTACGCAAGTTCCCCTCTGCGGGCTCTGCCTATACCTATGCCCAGAAGGTGTTCAACCCCTACGTCGGTTTCATGGTCGGCTGGTCATCCCTGCTCGACTACATGTTCATGCCGATGATCAATATTCTGCTGGCCAAAATCTACCTGACCGCCATGTTCCCGGGCGTCGAGCCCTGGGTGTTCATCTTCGGTCTGGTGACCGTGATGACCTTCCTGAACCTGCGCGGCATCAACCTGGTAGCCAACTTCAACGGTCTGATCGTGGTGATCCAGCTGGCCATCATCACCCTCTTTATCGGCCTGATGGCGTGGGGCATCTACCACGGTGAAGGGGCTGGCACCCTGATGAGCAGCCGTCCGTTCCACTTCGAGTCAGCACAGCTGGTACCGCTCTTTACCGGTGCGACCATCCTCTGCTTCTCGTTCCTAGGCTTTGACGGTCTGAGTTCCCTCTCCGAAGAGACTCCGAACGCCGGCAAGGTGATCCCCAAGGCGATCGTGCTGACTGCCCTTATCGGCGGCATCATCTTCGTGGTGGTCTCCTACTGCCTGCAGCTCTACTTCCCGAGCCTCTCCCGCTTCCAGCATCCGGATGCGGTACTGCCGGAGATCGCCCTCTACGTTGGCGGCACCTTCTTCCAGTCCGTGGTTCTGGTCTGCACCACGGTCGCGGTACTGGCCTCCGGCATGGCGGCTCACGCCGGTGTGTCGCGCATCCTCTACGTGATGGGGCGTGATCGCATGATCCCGGAGCGGGTGTTTGGCTACATCCACCCGAAATATCGTACTCCGGCTATCAACGTGCTGATGGTGGGTGGTCTGGCCCTCTCCGCCGTGTCGTTTGATCTGGATACCGCACTGGCGCTGGTCAACTTCGGCGCACTGGTGGCCTTCAGCTTCGTCAACCTGTCGGTGATCGGTCAGTTCTGGGTACGCGAGAAACGCAACAAGACCCTCAAGGATCACGTCATCTACCTGTTGATGCCGCTGCTCGGCGCCGCCACCATCGGTGCTCTGTGGATAAACCTGGAGCAGAGCTCGCTGGAGCTGGGCCTGATCTGGGCGGGCCTCGGCGCAACCTATCTGTTCCTGCGTCTGGCGGTGTTCCGCATCCCGTTCCGTCAATACGAGGAAGCGGCTGACGCCTGATCCTTTGCGGATAATGGATAGACAGAAGGGGAGCCATGGCTCCCCTTTTTGCTGCCGGTCTGTGGCCGGTCACACGGGCTTGGGCCCGGTCTGCTTACTGCTTATCCAGTACGGCGGTCGCCGCAGCCTTGAGCGGATCGCGAGCGATGGTCTTGGCATCCTGCTCCGCCTTGTGCAGCTGCTGGTTTGCCTTGTCCATCTTCTGCTGCATACCGTTGCCGCTCTCCTTGAGGTCGGCACGCTTCTCGCCCAGCAGGTCGTTGCGGCCTTTTTGCACCTCAGCTTTCACCTTCTCTTTCTCCTGCTTCACCAGCTTGCTGGTATCACAGTTGCCCTTGACTCCCAGAGTGGCATTCACCGCTTCGTTTTTGAGGGCCTTGTCGAGGTTGCAGTCGGTTTTCAACAGGCTGGCCTGTGCCCCTGCCGAGAGCAGCCCCAGCGACAGAGAGAGGATCCATGCACGCATCATCTTGTTTACTCCTGCTTGCCAATAAAGGGGCGCAGTGTAGCGATCACATTCCGGCTGACAAGGCGGCAGTGCTTTCGTCCCCCCTTTTGCCACCCCAGAGCCAACCGGCTCGGTCAGCGCCTGTCGCCGCAGTTCGTCGTCATAAAAACATCATCGAAATGTCACGTTGTCATATTTCTGTCATTAACCATTGATTAAATGCGCGGGTCATCAACAACCCAAGACGGAACGACCGTCTCAAGAGGCTTTATGCAACACCATCACTCCTTGTCACAGCCGCCCGCGACCCGCGCCCTGTTCAACTGGATGAGTGTCATCGTACTGGTCTACCTGATCCTGGTTGCCGTGGGCGCCATCTCCCACGGCTTCAAAGATTTCTCCGGCGGCGCCGAGGGCGCAGCCCAGATCTTCGCCTTTGCCAACAACCCCTTTGTCGCCCTGCTGCTGGGTATTCTCGCTACCGCGCTGGTGCAATCCTCCAGCACCGTCACCTCGGTGATCGTTGGTCTGGTGGCTGGCGGCCTGCCCATCAGCATGGCCATCCCCATGGTGATGGGTGCCAACCTCGGCACCACCATCACCAACACCATCGTCTCCATGGGCCATGTGCGGGATCGCGCCGAGTTCCGCCGCGCTTTCGCCGCCGCCACCGTGCACGACTTCTTCAACCTGCTGGCGGTGTTCATCTTCCTGCCGCTGGAGCTGATGTTCGGCCTGCTGCAACATAGCGCCGAGTGGCTGGCCAACCTGCTGGTAGGCTCCGCCAATATGTCGATGAAGGGCATGGACTTCATGAAGCCGCTGACCGCACCGGCCCAGCAGCTGATTGACAGCGCCGTGGCCTTCCTGCCGGGCAAGGGCGCCGCCATCGCGACCATCATCATCGGTATCCTGCTGATCCTCGCTTGCGTCACTTATCTCGGCAAAGTGCTGCAACAGGTACTGGTTGGTCGTGCCAAAGAGGTGCTGCACAAGGCGCTGGGCCGTGGCCCGCTGACCGGCATCACCTCCGGTGCGCTGGTGACCATCATGGTGCAGTCCTCCTCCACCACCACCAGCCTGATGATCCCGCTGGCCGGCGGCGGCGTGTTCAGCACCCGTCAGCTCTACCCTTTCACCCTGGGAGCCAATATCGGGACCACCATCACTGCCCTGCTGGCTGCAACAGCCATCAGTGGAGCCGGTGCCCAGCTGGCCCTGACCATCGCGCTGGTCCACGTGCTGTTCAACCTCTTTGCCGTGGTCATCATCTATGGCATCCCCTTCCTGCGCGACCTGCCGGTGCGCGCCGCCGAGGGGCTGGCCCGGGTAGGCAGCGAGAACAAGCTGCTGGCTCTTGGTTATGTGACGGGTCTCTTCTTCGCCCTGCCCGCCCTGATGATGGTAGCCGCCAAGTAATCGCCGCCGCCATGATAAGGGGCGAGTCACCGACTCGCCCCTTTTTGCATCTGCGTCTCCGAGCTTTGCCTGCCCGCTCACATCCTCCCGCCCTGTGGCTCGCCATCAGGTGCGGTGCGCGATAAGATGGCGCCCTCATTGCACTTTTTACATGTCATGGAACAGGGAAAACCGATGAAATTCATACTGATCGCGCTGCTCATTGCCGGTGTGGCCTACTACTTCTACTCCAGCAGCAACAACAAAAAGCTGGCGGCTGACAACGTGCGGATTGGCGCCGAGTTCCTCGCCAGCAACAAGGAGAAGCCGCTGGTGACCACCACCGCCTCCGGCCTGCAGTACGAAGTACTGACCCCGGGCACCGGCACCGTTCACCCCACCGCCACCAGCAAGGTGAAGGTGCATTACGAGGGCAAGCTGCTGGACGGCACCGTCTTTGACAGCTCGGTCGCCCGTGGCGAGCCCATCGAATTTGGCCTCAATCAGGTGATCGCTGGCTGGACCGAAGGGGTGCAGCTGATGGTGGAAGGTGAGAAGACCCGTTTCTACATCCCCGCCAACCTCGCCTACGGCGACCGCGCCGCGGGCAAAATCCCGCCGGGATCAGTCCTGATCTTTGACGTGGAGCTGTTGGGTATCCAGTAACTGCGCAGGATGCTCCAGTGGCAATATCCCACTGAGCGCCCGTCCTGATCTTTGAAGTGGAGCTGTTGGGCATCCAGTAACCGCGCAGAACGCTCCATCAACAACAAGGCCAGCATTATGCTGGCCTTGTTGCTATGGGAACCTCACTCCCCCTTGGCGATCCCTTCCCGGCGCGGATCCGCTGCGCCAAACCAGCCACCGCCATTGCGCTCAACCCCTTGCAGGCCGGAGGTTTGCTCGTTCAGTACCACCTCATGTCCCCTCGCCTTCAATCCCTCGACCACCGACATGGGGGTGCGTCCCGCTTCCAGCTCGGTGGGGCCGTTGCGGCTGCCAAAGTTGGGCAGGTTGATGGCCTGTTGCAGGTTCAGGCCCCAATCCTGGGTGCCGAGCAGGGTCTTGCCCACGTAGTTGATGATGGCGGAGCCCCCCGGCGAGCCCAGTGTCATGGTCAGCTCGCCGCTTGGCTTGTCAAACACCAGCAGGGGTGACATGGAGGAGCGGGGCCGCTTGCCCGGCTCCACCCGGTTTGCCACCGGCAGACCGGCAGCATCTACCGAGGTGAAGGAGAAATCGGTGAGCTGGTTGTTGAGCAGGTAGCCGTTGACCATCTGACGCGATCCGAAACCATCCTCGATGGAGCTGGTCATGGAGATGGCCATCCCTACCTTGTCGACGATCGAGACATGGCTGGTGGAGGGGAGTTCCGGGGTCGCATCCTTGCCGCGCGCCAGCGCCAGTGGCGGCGTACCGGGCTTGGCAATCCCCATGGAGAGCTGACCGACAAGCTTGCCGCGTTCGGCCAGATAGCCCTTGTCCAGCAGCCCCTGCACCGGCACGCTGACAAAATCGCTGTCGGCGACGTACTGGTTGCGATCGGCGAAGGCCAGACGCGCCGCTTCGCTGTAGAGGTGGATAGCCTCGCTGGAAGCAGCCAGTCCCCCCTCCTTCGTGGTGATCGGCTTGAGGGCCGCCATATCGCGGCTCTCCAGCATGCCGAAGATCTGGCCGAGCGCCAGGGTGCCGGACGAGGGAGTGGGAAAGCCGCAGATCTTGCTCTGGCGATAGTCAAAGCAGAGGCCATCACGCACTTTGGCCTGATAGCTGGCCAGATCGGTGGCCGCCAGTACCCCGGGGTTGGTGGGATGTTGGCGTACCTTGGCCACCATGGCATCTGCCAGCGCCCCCCGATAGAAGGCATCCGCCCCCTCTGTGGCCAGAGTGCGCAGCACCTTGGCCAGCGCCGGGTTGGTCAGCCGGGAGCCCGCCGTTTTGGGGCTGCCATCCGCCTGATAGAAGTAGGCTCGCGCCTGCGGATCCCGTGCCAGATAGGGATCCTTGGCCAGCAATGTGGCCAGCCGTGGACTTATCACAAATCCTTGTTCTGCCAGCGTGATGGCGGGCTGGAACAGCGCAGCCCAGGGTAGTTTGCCATAACGTTGATGGGCCAGTGCCAGAGCGCGCAGGGTACCGGGAACGCCGACCGAGCGGCCACCCACCACCCCATCATAAAACGCCAGCGGCTTGCCATCTTGCATAAACAGCTGGTCGGTGGCGGCAGCCGGCGCCGTCTCGCGGCCATCCACCGCACTCACCTTGCGGCCATCCCACACCAGCAGCAGCGTTCCGCCACCGATCCCGGAGGATTGCGGCTCCACCAGCGTCAATACCAGCTGCACCGCAATGGCGGCATCGACGGCACTGCCACCGGCCTTGATGATTTGGTAGCCCGCATCCACCGCCAGCGGGTTGGCGGCCGCCACCATGAAGTCATGGCCCTGCCAGCCCTGCTTGTCGGTCCAGCCACTGGCCGCCTCCGGCGCAATCAGGGTCTGGGCTGGCGGGGTGTAGTGAAAGCCGTTGTCACTGGCACAACCGGCCAGCAGGGCAAGGGCGACAGCCAGCCCCAGAGGTTTGCGCAACATGACACTCTCCTTGTCTGTTTTATGACCATAAAGAAGGACTATGTCACGATTGGCGCTGATAGCTCAAGTTATTGAACAAGATCAATATCTTACTCATCTATCAATAATGGCTATACGTAACAGACATAAAAAAACCGCCCGAAGGCGGTTTTTTTCGATCAGGTAGAGCCAGTTCGCTTAGATGGACTGCTCTTCGCCACCCAGGGCGGCAAACAGCGCCGGGATAAACTGGGACAGCTCGGCGGTGACCAGCGCGAAGTCTGCATCCAGACGGGCGGCCGGATCTTCGCTGGTGACGTCGTCGTTCTGCTCACGCAGCTCTTCGCTGAATTTCAGACGCTTGATGGAGAGATCATCCCCCAGCACGAAGCTGACGGTCTCGCCCCAGTTGAGAGCCAGCTTGGTCACCAGCTTGTCGTTGGCCAGGTGGTTCTTGATTTCATCCGTCATCAGATCCTGCTGCTTGCAGCGGATGATGCCGCCGTGCTCCATGGCACTGCGCAGCTCGGCTTCATCTTCCAGCGTGAAGGAGGCAGGCAGGTTGCCCTCGTTCAACCACTCGGTCATGGTGATCTCCGGCGGGTTCTTGAGAGCCACCGGCACCACCGGCAGGGAGCCGATGGATTTGCGCAGCAGCGCCAGCAGATCGTCTGCCTTCTTGGCAGAACCTGCGTCCACCACCATCAAATTGTCGGCCGGATTGATCCAGGCGAAGGTCTGGCTGGTACGACTAAAGGCACGGGGCAGCAGGGTGTGGAGGATCTCCTCTTTCAACGCTTCCTTCTCTTTCTTCTTGAGGGCGCGTCCCTGTTCGAACTCGATCGCTTCTACCTTCTCGGCCAGCATCTCCTTGACCACGGTACCGGGCAGCATCTTCTCCTCTTTGCGGGCGCAGATGAGGATGTGGCCGGAGGCAGAGTGGGTCAGGGTTGAGCCGAATTTGCCAAGGGGCTTGACCCACCCGAAACGGGAGATGTCCTGACTGCCGCAAGGGGTGAAGGCACAGGCTTCCAGCTGGGTTTCCAGCTGATCCACGGTCAAGTCAAAGGGGCGGGTAAAGCGATAAATCTGCAGGTTTTTAAACCACATGGCGTCCTCGGTCTCTAGATTGTCCGGCGGGCATTGTACTAGAGAGGCGCTTTGTGATCAGCCAATCATTCTCGCTAAATAAAGGGCGATCGACCTCACAGGGTCTCATTTATGTCACCAGTTTGTTCATCAAGTTCTCCTAGACTGCGAAAGTAAATTGTTAATAAGGATGAAGATATGTTGCGGCCCAGTCGCCCGGAAGACATGGAAGAGATCGTCGAAATCTGGTTGCTGGCCTCCCTGCAGGCCCACGATTTCGTCGATGCCTCCTGCTGGTGGCAGGCCCAGGAGGATCTGCGTACCCGCTATCTCGATCGCGCCGCCATCTGGGTGTTCGAGGAGCGCGGCGATCTGCTCGGTTTCATGGCACTGGTGGACAACTATCTCGCCGCCCTGTTCGTGCGCCCCGACCGTCAGGGGCGCGGTGTCGGCCACGCCCTGCTGCAGGAGGCGAAGCGTCAGGGGGCGTCGCTCCACGCCCGGGTCTTTGTCGAGAATGATCAGGCGGTGCGTTTCTATCGCCGCCACGGCTTCGTTATCGAGGCCGAGGAGTCCGATCCCCTCACCGGCCACCCCCAATACCGGATGTGCTGCGAACCTGCCTGAATCGATGCCAGCCCCCTGTTTTACTTGAAAAAAGCACGGGGCATCCTCATCTTGTCCTCATCGGGTGCCACAGGCACCGTCCCTGCAACCGGGCTGCTTTCCAATGAAAATCCTCCATACCGCCGACTGGCACCTTGGCCATCAATTCCATGGTCATGACCGCCGTTTTGAACACGATGCCTTCCTCGACTGGCTGAGCGACACCCTCAAGGCGCGCGAGATCGACGCTCTGCTGGTAGCGGGTGATCTGTTTGATACCGCCAATCCCCCCGCCAGCGCCTGGCAGCAACTCTACCGCTTTCTGGCCAGACTGCGCGCCGAGATGCCCCACCTCAACATGGTGCTGATCGGCGGCAACCACGACTCCCCTTCCAAGCTCGATGCTCCCCACGAGCTGCTGCGCGCCTTTGACCTGCATCTGGTGGGCAGCATCAGCCGCGACAGTGAGGGCAAGCTCGAGACCGACCGCCTGCTGGTACCGCTGCAAGACAAGGAGGGCAACATTGCCGCCTGGTGCGCCGCCGTGCCGTTCCTGCGCAGCAGCGATCTGCGGGTGGAGCAGTTGGCAGAAGGGCAGGACAGGCTGATCGAAGGGGTTCGACAGGTCTACGCCGAGGTGCTGGCCGAAGGGCGCGCTCGCTGCGGGGAGGCGCTGCCACTGATTGCCATGGGCCACGCCTATCTGGCGGCGGGCCAGCTCTCGGAGCTGTCGGAGCGGCGGGTGCTCGGCGGCAACCAGCACGCCCTGCCCGCCGAACTCTTTGCCGGTGCAGACTACACGGCGCTCGGCCACCTCCATCTGGCTCAGAGCCCGGCCACTGGGGTGCACTACAGCGGCTCGCCGCTGCCGCTATCGCTCGCCGAAGCCAACTACAACCATCAGGTGCTGGAAGTGACCTTTGCGGAGGGTAAACTGGCAGGGCTGGAGCGGATCCCGGTGCCCCGCGCAGTGGAGATGATCCGCCTGCCCCAGAGCCCTCTCGACGACGCGCTGAACGCCATCGCATCGCTCGAGCTGCCTGCTTGCCCACAAGAAGCACAACCCTTCCTCGAAGTGCGGCTGCTTCTGCCCAAGCCCGAGGCCCGCATCCGCGAGCGCATTCTGGCGGCCATCGCAGACAAACCGGTGCGTCTGGCCCGCATCAGCACCCAGTATCAGGGCTCCGGCGAAGGGCTGGCCGATGGTCGCGAGCGGCGCAGGCTCGATGAGCTCTCCCCCACCGAGGTGTTTCGCCTCTGCTATCAGCGCCAGTTTGAAGGGGAGCCCGAGGCTGGGTTAGTTTCCTCGTTTGAAGAGATCCTGGAGCAGGTGAAGGAGTCAAACCGATGAAAATCTTGTCTCTGTCAGGTGAGAATCTGGCCAGTCTGACCGGCCCCTTCACCATCGACTTTACCAGGGGGGCGCTCGGCGCCGCCGGTCTGTTTGCCATCACCGGCAATACCGGCGCGGGCAAGAGCACCCTGCTCGACGCCATTTGTCTGGCCTTATACGACGAGATGCCGCGCTTTATCGCCAATCGCAAGAACGTGGCCGAAGTGGGCCGCATGGATGATGAAGAGAAGCTCAAGGCCAACGACGTACGAGGCATCCTCAGTCGCGGCCATGCCAGCGGTTTTGCCGAGGTGCAGTTTCGCGGCTGCGATGGCCGCATCTGGCTGGCCCGCTGGGCTGTGCGCCGGGCGCGAAACCGCTCGGAGGGGCGTTTTCAGGCGCAGGAGCGCACCCTGACCGATGTGGAGTCAGGGCAAGTGTTCTCCGGCAGCAAGCGGGAGCTGCAGGATCGCATCGACGAGCTGGTGGGTCTCTCCTGGGAGCAGTTCCGCCGCGCGGTGATCCTGCCGCAGGGGGAGTTCGCCGCCTTCCTCAAGTCGGACGCCAACGAGCGCTCCGCCCTGCTCGAACGGATGACCGGCACCGAGCTCTACTCCGCCATCTCCATCCAGACCTATGAACGGGCGCGGGAAGAGCAGCAGAAGCTGGCCACCATTGCCCAGCGCCTCGGCGACGTGGCGCTGATGGACGATACGACCCGCGAACAGTGGGTAAGCCAGCAGATAAGCCTCTCCACCACCCTCAAGCACGAACAGCAGCAACAGCAGCTGATGCAGGACTTGCGCGACCTCAACAGCCGCATTGCCGCCCAGTTGCAGGGCTGCGCCGAGGGACAGGCGGCGCTCGATGCCGCCCTGCAGGCCCACGGCGCCGCGGCCCCCGAGCGCGAGGAGTTTGCGCGTGCCGAACAGGCCCAGGTGGCCCGCGCCGATCACGACGAGCTGGCCCGCCTCACCCTTGAGGTACAGCAGCAGGAGAAGCTGATCGCCGAGCTGGTACCAGAGCTGGCCAAACTCGAGGAGCAGACCCAGCAGAGCGCGCTGACCGAGCAGCAGCTGCTAGCGGAGAAGATCGCCGCCGAGCGGGAATGGGGCGCCCTGCAACCCGAACTCAAGCGGGCACAAGAGCTGGACACCCGCATTCGGGAAAAGCAGCAGCAGTTGCAGAAGATCCAGCAGGAGGGGACTCAGGAGCGGGAAGTGCAGCTCACCCTCGAGCAGGGGTGGCGCGAACAGAGTCAGCAGGTGGAACAGCTCAAGCGCCAGCACCAGCAGTGGGGGCTCTGGCTCGAAGAACACAAGGAGCTGGCACCGGTGGCCCGCCAGTGGCAGCCCCTGCTCACCGCCATGCAGGATTGGGCCGAGGATGCCGACAAGCTGCAGCAACTGCTCACCCTGCGGGATCACAAGCTGCGCGCCCTGCAGCAGCTGCAACGCCAGCTGGAAAAGGGCCAGCAGGAGCGCGACTACTGGCAACATGAACAAGCTCGGCTGCAACAGCAACAGAACGAGCTGCAGGAGCAGCAGTGGGAGAGCCGCCTCGCCAAAGCGCAGGAGCAGTGGCAGCAACAGACCGAACAGCTGGGCCAGCTGCGCCAGCTGCTGGAGCTGGCCGACTATGGCCGCAACCACGGCGAACAACATGGCCGCTTGCAGCAGGAGATTGCCCAGCTGGAGCAGGCGCTGGGCAAGCTCGCCACCCTTGGCGACGAGCTGGTGCCAGCCCGCGAGCGGCTCGCCCTGCAGCGGGACGAGGCGCGCCACGCGCTGGAACAGTCCCGGGCGGTGGCCACGTTCGAGCAGTATCGCCATATCCTGAGCGATGGCACCCCCTGCCCGCTCTGTGGCGCCGAGGAGCACCCCTACAGCCAGAGCCAACCCCAGGTGGCGGGGATCCTAGGTCAGCTGGCGGAGCGGGTCAGAAGCCTCGAACTCGAATGGGATCGGCTCAATCATCAATACATTCAGTGCGAGAGCGAGCGTCAGGAGCTGGCCCGCCAGCTGGCGGTGCGTCAGCAACATCTGCCGGAGCTGGAAACCCGCGCCGAGCAGCTGACCCAGCGCTGGCAACAGCTGGGGGGCGATACCCTGCTCGGCCATTCGCTGCCGCTGCGCCAAAGCCCCATTGAGTGGAACGAGCTGATGAGCACATTGCTTGGCCGTGGCCAGGCGCTGGAGCAAGGGTTGGCCCAGAGCCAGCAGCAGCTGCGTCAGGCCCAGCTTGGTCAACAACAACTGCAAGGGGTGCGTCAGCAACTGAGCCAACTGGCTGCCCAGCACCAGCAGTTTGACCAGCAGTGGCAGGAGGCCGATCGCCAGCGCATCGCGCTGGAAGGGGAAGTGAAGGGAATAGGCGAGCAGGAGGCGACCCTGCGCCAGCGTCTGGAACAAGGCGCCCACCGCCTCGACGAGCAGATGGGCGGCCAACCGTGGCGCCAGTGGCTCGGCAGCCAGCAGTGGCACGAGTGGCAGCGAGCCTGCGAAGCCTGGCTGCACGGCCAGAGCGAGTGGGAGCGGCTGGCCAGCGAGATCGTCAGCCTCACCCCGGCACTGAGTGCGCAGGAGGCGCGCCTGCAGACCCAGCGCGAGCTGCTGCACAAACTCGAGCGGGACTACAAGGAGCACGAACAGCAGCGGCAGGGGCTGCTCACCAGCCGCAGCGGTTGTCTCGGTGGCGAGGAGATCCCGCTGGTCGAGAGCCGCTGGCAACAGCGGCTGCAACAACTCGCCAGCGAACTGGAGCTGATGCAAAGCGGCGCCCGCGCTCTGCGGGAGCGGCAGACCGAGCTCAAAACCCGCCTCACCCATGTGGAGCAGGAAAAGCAGACCAGCAGCCGCCGCAAGCGGGAGGTGCTAGGCCGCTGGGCCGCCCACGCCAGCACCCTTGGCATTGCCGAATACGACCTGCGCCGTCTGCTCGCCATCACCCCCGATGAACTCAAGGCTCGCCGCTCTGCCCTGCAAGGGTTGGAAGATGCCCTTGGCGAGGCGCGCACCCGCCTTGCCGAGCGGCAACGGGCGCTGGCACTGGAGGAGAGCAAGCGGGATCGCTATCGCGAGCACCACCCCGAGCTGGCCGCCCTGCCGGATGCAGAGCTGAGCGATCAACTGGCGGCACTCGATGCCCGCTGTCGCGCCCTTGAAGAGCAGCTGTTCGAGTGCAAGAGCAAGCTGGCACAGGCCGAAGCCGCCGCCCTCAAGGCGGGCAGCCTGCAACAGGAGCTGGCCGCCCAGCAGGCGGTGGCCGACCACTGGCAGCAGCTGTGCGATCTGATTGGGCAGGCCAACGGCGCCAAGTTCCGCACCTTCGCCCAGAGCCTCACCCTCGAGCGTCTGCTGCTGGAAGCCAACGCCCAGCTCGCCGAGCTCTCGCCGCGCTACCGGCTGGAGCGGGTGCCCGGCACCGATCTGGCGCTGCAGGTGGTGGATCTCGACATGGGGGATGAGGTGCGCTCGGTGGACTCCCTCTCCGGCGGCGAGAGTTTTCTGGTGTCGCTGGCGCTGGCGCTGGCCCTCTCCAGCCTCTCGTCACGGCAGACCCAGGTCGAGTCGCTGTTTATTGACGAAGGGTTCGGCACCCTCGATCCGGACAGTCTGGATCTGGCGCTCGCCAGCCTCGACTCCCTGCAGGCCGCCGGTCGCCAGATCGGGGTCATCTCCCACGTCCAGACCCTGGTGGAGCGGATCGGCGTGCAGATCAGGGTCGAAGCCCTCGGCGGCGGCGAGAGCCGGGTAGTGGTTCCCTGAGAGCCTTCGGCTCAATCACCAGTACCATCGGCTAAATCACTACACCGTAAATAACAAGACCCCGCCAATTGGCGGGGTCTTGTTGAGAGGCTATCAGCCGAAGCGGTAGGCGCCCATATAGAGGCTGCCGCCATCCCAGCTCTCGTGCAGCCGGGTGGGCGCCACACCATCAGCGGCCCCCAACGCCACAAAGAGTGGGCGCAGATGATCGTCGTGGGGATGGGACTCCACCGCGCCTGGAGCCTGCTGGCGATAGTCGAGCAGCGCCAGCCGATCCTCGTCGGCCATCTTCTGCTCCAGCCAGTCGACAAACTGGCTGGCCCACTCTGGCACCGGCGAGCCTTCCGGTGCCAGCGCCCGCAGGTTGTGGGTAATGGCGCCAGAGGCGAGGATGCCAATCCCCTGAC